>CADEDX010000043.1:0-1278 GCA_902826195.1 uncultured Bradyrhizobium sp.
CGACGATGCCGTCATGCATCACCACGATCTTGTCGGCCATGGTCATGGCCTCGATTTGGTCATGGGTGACATAGACGGTCGTGGTGCGCAGGCGCTGATGCAGTTCCTTGATCTCGGTGCGCATCGCCACGCGCAGCTTGGCGTCGAGATTGGACAGCGGCTCGTCGAACAAGAACACCTGCGGATCGCGCACGATGGCGCGGCCCATCGCGACGCGCTGGCGCTGGCCGCCCGACAACTGCCGGGGATAGCGCTCGAGCAGCGGCGTCAGCGCCAGGATTTCCGCGGCGCGCCTGACGCCAGTCGAGATCTCGTCGGCGCTCGCGCCGCGCAGCTTGAGCGAGAAGCCCATATTGTCGGCGACGGTCATATGCGGATAGAGCGCGTAGTTCTGGAACACCATCGCAATGTCGCGCTCTTTCGGCTGGACATTGTTGACGACGCGGTCGCCGATCGAAATGGTTCCGGAGGTGATGTTTTCGAGGCCGGCCAGCATCCGCAACAGGGTCGACTTACCGCAGCCCGACGGACCGACGAGCACAACGAACTCGCCATCCTCGATCGGAATCGACACGCCGTGCAAAACTTCAAAATTGCCGAACGACTTTCGCACGTCGCGAATCTGTACCGACGACATCCTCACTCCCTCTTGTTCTGTTTGGGGCGCCACGGATCGGCGGCGATGCCCTGCTGTCTTTTCGACTTTAATGCCGGAAGCCGAATTCGACCGGGCATCATCATCCGCAGTTTCGCGGTTTTTAGCAATCCGATGGTAGCGCTGTCAATAATTGTTCAAACGTCTAATCCGTTGTGATATGAGCGCAAGATGGGACGAAAACAGACAAAGTCTGGCAAAATCCGCCTCACCGAGGTCGCCAAGCTCGCTGGCGTCAGCCCCATCACGGCATCGCGCTTTTTCCGGAACCCCGAAGCACTGTCGCTGAGCAAGCGCGAACGCGTCGACAGCGCGGTGAAGGAATTGGGTTATGTGCCCAATCTTGCCGCGCGTGCACTGGCCTCGCATCGCACCGAAGTCATCGGCGTCGTTATCCCCTCCCTCACCAACAACGTGTTCGCGGACGTGCTGCGCGGCATCTACGATTCTTCCGAAGGTAGCCGCTACACGATCCAGCTCGCCAATACGCGCTACAGCATCCTGCAGGAAGAGAAGCTTCTGCGCCTGTTCCGCGCGCAGAAGCCCGCCGGGCTGATCGTCACCGGCATCAACCAGACCACGGAATCGCGCGCCATCCTGGAATCGATGAATTGCCCGGTCAC
>CADEDX010000043.1:1378-21693 GCA_902826195.1 uncultured Bradyrhizobium sp.
GTCCCCTCGCTCTCCAGCGTGCGCACCAACCGCTATGAAATGGGCCGGCACGCCGTCTCCATGGTGATCGACTCGATCGAAGGACGCCGCCCCGAGACGCCGGTGATCGACCTCGGATTTCAGCTGATGGTTCGCGAAAGCTCGATGCCGCCAGGCATGTGACACCACTGCCGAGGAACGCAATGACGCGCGGGCAAAAATTGGTAGCGCTACCTTTTGAGCCGAACTAGGATCGTATCGCTCGGATTGGCGAAGGCAGGCGCGCTGCAGCAAAGCGCGTCGCTGCCGCGATTTGAGCCCACAAGTTTGCAGTGCGGGAGGAACCAATGAAACACAATGACAACAAGTCTGCCACTAATGGCAAGGGCCGGAGACTGCGTTCTCTCGAGTGGTTCGATAACCCGCACAATCCGGGAATGACCGCGCTCTACCTCGAACGCTACCTGAACTACGGCCTGACCCGGGCGGAATTGCAGTCCGGCAAGCCGATTATCGGCATCGCCCAGACTGGCAACGACCTCTCCCCCTGCAATCGCCACCATCTCGAACTGGCGCACCGGGTGCGCGAGGGCATTCGCGAAGCCGGCGGCATTGCGATGGAATTCCCGACCCATCCGATCCAGGAAACCGGCAAGCGGCCGACGGCGGCGCTGGACCGCAACCTAGCCTATCTCGGCCTGGTCGAAATCCTGTTCGGCTATCCGCTCGATGGCGTGGTGCTGACCACCGGCTGCGACAAGACTACCCCGGCCTGCCTGATGGCGGCGGCGACCGTCAATCTGCCTGCCATCGTGCTTTCCGGCGGACCGATGCTCAATGGCTGGTTCAACGGCGAGCGCACCGGCTCCGGCACCATCGTCTGGAAGCAACGCGAGCGGTTGGCCGCCGGCGAGATCGACTACAACGAATTCATCGAGATCGTGTCGTCCTCGGCCCCCTCGGTCGGCCACTGCAACACCATGGGCACGGCGTCCACCATGAACTCGCTTGCGGAAGCGCTCGGCATGTCGCTGCCGGGCTGTGCGGCGATCCCCGCGCCCTACCGCGAGCGCGGCCAGATCGCCTATGAGACGGGCAAGCGCATCGTCGAGATGGTGTGGGAGGATCTGAAACCCTCCAACATCCTGACCCGCCAGGCGTTCGAGAACTGCATCGTGGTGAATTCGGCGATCGGCGGCTCGACCAACGCCCCGATCCACATCAACGCGCTGGCGCGTCATGTCGGCGTCGAGCTCTCGATCGATGACTGGCAGAAGCACGGCCACCACATCCCGCTGCTGGTGAACATGCAGCCGGCCGGTTTCTATCTCGGCGAGGAATATCACCGCGCCGGCGGCGTGCCGGCGGTGGTGCGTGAGTTGATGGCGCACAACCATATTCACGAAGACGCCGTCACCGTGAACGGCCGCACCATGGGCGAAAATTGCCGCGAGGCGGCCAAGCCCGATGGCGACGTAATCTGGAGTTTTGACAAGCCGCTGGTGAAGGACGCCGGCTTCCTGGTGCTGCGCGGCAATCTCTTTGATTCCGCGATCATGAAGACCAGCGTGATCTCAAGAGAATTCCGCGACCGTTATCTGGTCAATCCGAAAGACCTGAACGCGTTCGAGGGCCGCGCCATCGTGTTCGAAGGGCCGGAAGATTATCACGACCGGATCGACGACCCCGCGCTCGAGATCGACGAGCACTGCATCCTCTTTATCCGCGGCGCCGGCCCGATCGGCTATCCCGGCGGTGCCGAAGTCGTCAACATGCAGCCGCCGGCGGCGCTGATCAAACGCGGCATCCTCTCGCTGCCCTGCATCGGCGACGGCCGGCAGTCCGGCACCTCGGGCTCGCCCTCGATCCTCAACGCCTCGCCGGAAGCTGCAGCCGACGGCGGGCTTGCGATCTTAAGGACCGGCGACAAGGTCCGCATCGACCTCAACAAGGGCGACGCCAACATTTTGATCACGAGCGACGAACTGAAAAAGCGCCGCGCCGAGTTGAAGGAAAAGGGCGGCTTCCCCTACCCCGCCAACCAGACGCCATGGCAGGAGCTCTATCGTTCGACCGTCGGCCAACAGGCCACCGGCGCCTGCATGGAACTCGCCACCCGCTATCAGAACATTGCCGGCACGGTCGGCGTGGCGCGGGATAATCATTAGTTAATCGGACTGTCATTGCCGGGCTTGACCCGGCAATCCATCCTCTTTCGAAGACGATGGATACGCGGGTCAAGCCCGCGTATGACGCCGCGACATAATTCTCGATCGTTCAAGGAAAAAACCATGTCAGACCGCCTGAAGGGCAAGCGCGCCTTCGTCACCGCCGCCGCCGTCGGTATCGGCCGCGCCTGCGCCATAGCCTTTGCGCGCGAAGGCGCCACCGTGTTCGCCACCGATATCGATGAGGCCAAGCTCGCAGCGCTCAAGAGCGAGGGAATAGCGGAAGTCGCAAAACTCGATGCCCGCGATACCGCCGCCGTCGCCGCCATGGCCAAGCGCGCCGGCAAGACCGACATCCTGCTCAATGCCGCCGGCTTTGTGCATCACGGCACGATCCTGGATTGCTCCGACGAGGATTTTGACTTTTCGTTCGACCTCAACGTCAAGTCGATGCATCGCACGATCCGCGCGTTCCTGCCCGGCATGCTGGACCGGGGCAACGGCGCGATCGTCAACATTGCCTCGGCCGCAGGCGTCATCAAGGCCGCGCCGAACCGCTACATCTATGGGGCGACCAAAGCTGCAGTCGGGGCGTTGACGCGATCGGTCGCCATCGACTTCATCGGCAAGGGCATCCGATGCAATTGCATCTGCCCCGGCACGGTCGAAACCCCATCCATGCTGGAACGCGCCGCCGCCGCCGGCCCCAACGGACGCGAAATGTTCGTCGCGCGGCAACCGATGGGACGGCTCGGCACCGCCGAGGAGATCGCTGCCCTCGCCGTCTATCTCGCCAGCGATGAAAGCGCGTTCACCACCGGCGTCGCCCACGTCATCGACGGCGGCTGGACGTTGTAGGGAGAAGATCAATGAACAAGATCGACCTGAACGGCCGCTGCGCCGTCGTCACCGGCGGCGCGCAAGGTTTTGGCCGCGCGATTACCGAGCGCTTTGTGGCATCGGGCGCGAAGGTCGCGATCTGGGATCACGATCTGCCGTTCGCGGAAAGGACGGCAAAGGAAATCGGCCCGGCAGTGTCGGCCTTCAAGGTCGACGTGTCGGATCTCGCCGCGGTCGAGACGACGCATGACGCGACGCTGAAAGCGTTCGGCAAGATCGATATCCTCGTCAACAATGCCGGCATCGCCGGCGTCAACAAGCCGGTGTGGGAAACCGACCTCGACGAATGGCGCAAGGTGCTGCGCATCAATCTCGATGGTCCCTTCATCTGCTGCAAGGCGGTGGTGCCGACGATGCTGCAACAGAAGTATGGCCGCATCGTCAACATTGCCTCCATCGCCGGCAAGGAAGGCAACCCCAACGCGGCGCACTACTCGGCCTCCAAGGCCGGCCTGATCGCGCTGACCAAATCGCTCGGCAAGGAACTCGCGCAGCACGACATTCTCGTCAACGCGGTAACGCCGGCGGCGGCAAAGACCGCGATCTTCGACCAGATGACGCAGCAGCACATCGACTTCATGCTGTCGAAGATTCCGAAGGCGCGCTTCGTTCTCGTCGAGGAACTCGCGGCGATGGTGGCCTGGCTAGCGTCGGAAGACTGCGCGTTCTCGACCGGCGCCGTGTTCGACATTTCGGGCGGCCGGGCGACGTACTAATCGGTCGACGCGCGTGTTGACGGTGTTGCCAGCTTGGGCGAACGGCCTGCGGTAGTGGCAATCCAAATTCCGGCGAAGACCGTCACGATGCCGCCAGCGAGATTCCAGCGCAGCGGTTCGTCCAGCAATACGGCGCCAACGAGCGACGCGGTGATCGGATTGACGGTAACCGAGATGGCGACACGGGTCGGTGTCGTGTGCGCCAGCGCGAACGCCCAGAGATAAAACGTCAGCGCGCTGCCAAATGCGCCGAGATAGATGGCAGCCAGCCATTGCGGGGCCTCAAAGGCGGCAACGGGCGCAAAACTGCTGCGCCAATATGAGATGAGAACAAGACATGCAGCGCCGACGCCCATCGATACCGTCGTGAAGGGAATCGGCCCGGAGCGAGCGATGAACGGCTTGGACCAGATGCTGTAGAGCCCCATGCAAAGGGAGGCAGCGACCATCAGCAGATCGCCGCGCCAGGCTCCCGGCGGCGCAGCGCCAAGGTGCGACAGAAGCGCTATCGCGACGCCCAGCGTTGCGGTCGCCACACCGATCGATTTACGCATGGTGAGGGCTTCGCTGCCGAGTACGGCGCCCACGACCATCGTCAGCAACGGCAGCGTCGACAAGGCTAGCGCGCCACGCGCCGCCGTCGTGAAAATCAGGGACGCATTGAACAGGATCGGGAACAAGGCGAAGTAGAGCAGGCCCAAGCCGGCGACGCCCGCCCAGTCGGAATGCTGCGGCCATCGATCGCCCTGCAGCAGGGCCACCGGCAACAGCAATAGAAAGCCGATGCCGAACCGAAACGAGCCGATCGCCAACGGATCGATCGAATTCACCAAATAACGTGTCGCCCCGATCGACGTCCCGCCCAGAGCGCTCGACAGAACCGCGGCCAGCACGCTCCAAGCCTCGCCCATGCATTCCCCTTTCGGCTTGCGGGTACAATAGGGAGAGACTAGTAATCAAGGAATGGAATTTCTGGAATACATGAAATAACGCTTTGTCATGAGTATACCCGCTCTTGATCCAGACCTGTTGAAGGCCTTCGTCGCAGTGGCCGACAGCCGCTCCTTCACGCGTGCCGCTACCCAGTTAAACCGGACCCAGTCCGCGGTGAGCATGCAGATCAAGCGCCTGGAGGACCGTCTCGGCGTCGCGCTGTTCAACCGCACCAAGGCCCATGTCGATTTGAGCCCCGCCGGCGAAGGGCTGCTCGGATACGCAAGGCGCATCCTGACGCTGAACGACGAGGCCGTCGGCAAGCTGCGGGAACGCAAGGTCGAGGGCGTCGTGCGCCTCGGCGTGATGGACGATTACGGCACCCTGATCGTGCCGCCGGTGCTGGCAAGTTTTGTTGCATGCCATCCGCAGGTCCATGTCGAGATGGAGACCGGCCTCACCTGCTCCATGCCCTCGCGTCTCGGCGATGTCTATGACCTCGTGATTGCGATGCATCCGGAAGGAACGGGCGAGGGTGAATTTTTGCGGCGCGAACAGGCGGCGTGGGCCACCGGCGCGTTTCACACCGTCGAGCAACAGGATCTGCTGCCGCTCGCGCTGTATCCGCAGGGCTGCCTGTTCCGGAAATGGGCGATCGAGGCGCTCGATGCTGCGAGGCGGCCATGGCGGCTGGCTTTCGTCAGCCAGAGCCTTGCCGCCGTCGAGTCCGTTGCCGCGCAGGGACTCGCCGTGACCGTGGTGAAGGCCGGTACATTCCCGCCAAAACTGCGCCCCCTGTCGGAGCGCGACGGCATGCCGCGACTACCCGCTGCGGACATTTGCTTGCATCGCACAGCTAACCTCTCAGAGGCGGGCACCCTGCTCGCAAATCACTTGCGCGCGGCCATCTCCAACCACCTTGATGAAATAGCCGTGCGGCGCGCCACCCGCGACGCCATTCCGATCGCCTTCAACTAAGCGAGATCACGTGGACATCACACTTTACGGCATCTCGGTCTGGATTCTCCCTCTCCTGATCGCCATCACCTTCCACGAGGCCGCGCACGCCTTTGTCGCCTACAAGCTCGGCGACGATACCGCCTTTCAGCTGGGCCGGGTCAGCTTCAATCCGATCAAGCATATCGATCCGTTCGGAACCCTGATTCTGCCGGGCGTGCTGCTGCTGTCGCATTCGCCGTTTCTGTTCGGCTATGCCAAGCCGGTGCCGGTCAATTTTCGGAACCTGAACCATCCCCGGCTCGACATGGTCTGGGTGGCGCTGGCCGGTCCCGCGATCAACATCGTGCTGGCGACGGTCGTGGCGTTCGCCTTTCACGCCCTCCCCCTGGTGCCGCCGGACGCCGCCAAATGGACCGCTGACAACCTCAAAAATGCGTTCCTGATCAATATCGTGCTGGCGGTCTTCAACATGATGCCGATCCCGCCGCTGGACGGCGGCCGGGTCGCGGTCGGACTGTTGCCGCGGGTGCTCTCTTACCCGCTGTCGCGGCTGGAACCCTACGGCATGTTGATCCTGCTCGGCCTTTTGATCCTGCTTCCGGTTGTCGGCGCGCAGTTCGGCCTAAATCTTGATGTTATTTCGTCGATACTTCGTACGTTGACCGGATATGTGATCAGCGCGCTTCTCTTCATCACCGGCAACGCTTAAACTTCAAATCGAAACGGCACACAGGGAAGAACCGACTCCGCGCCATGCCGACCAAAGCTGCCGATATGCTGATTGCACGCCGCGCCGATACCCGCGCGAGGGCAGATTTTGCGACCTGGAAGATGCTGGCCAAACTGAACGGCTTTTCCGCCCTGCCCGCCGAGGCGCAGAGCTTTCTGGAAGGCTACCGCCAGTTGCTGGCGCGGATGACCGAGGCGGACGCCTCCGAGGCCACCATCCAGCTCATGTACAAGAGCTATTATGCCGAGATGGGTGGTTCCGGGACGCCGCCGGAAATCCCCGCCCGCGTCAGCGAGCCCGCCACGGATACCGGCAACGTCACCGCGTTCCGCCGTCCGGCCGCCCGGCCGAAGCCGACTTCGTCGGGACCGGCGGAGAAACCGCGCCTGCCGGTGGCGCTGATCTTCTGCTGCCTCGCCGTGGTCTACGTCAGCATCCGCTATTTCTGGCGCTGACCCGCCGCCCCGACAAAGGTTAACGCCTTCGCCTGCGAATTCGCCGCCCGGCGGAATATTCGCACGACGACATTTGCGCGCGGCGGCTAGGCGATCGGACCAAGGCCGGACATAATGGCCCCGCCATCCAACAAGGCATTCAAAGCGATATTTCTGGAGGATAGATGAAGCGATCCATTGCAGCCCTGGCCATGACCACGAGCCTGGTGCTCACCACCGGCGCCTTTGCGCAAACGCTCGACAAGGTCGTCAAGGTCGGAAGTCTCGGCGACCAGTCGGGCCTTTACGCCGACATCGGTGGCCCCGGTTCGACGGTGGCCGCGCAGATGGCGGTCGAGGATTCCGGCCTGCTCGCAAAAGGCTGGAAGATCGAGGTGATCGCCGCCGATCATCAAAACAAGCCTGATGTCGGCAGCAACATCGGCAAGCAGTGGATCGACGTCGAGAAGGTCGACGTGTTCGTCGACCTCGCCAGTTCCGGCGTCGGCCTCGCCATTGCGAACCTCGCCAAGGAGAAGAACGTCGTCAACCTCAACTCCGGCTCGGCGTCATCCGACCTCACCGGCTCGCAATGCTCGCCGAACACGATCCACTGGGTCTACGACACCTGGATGCTCGCCAACGGCACCGGCAAGGCGCTGGCGAAAGCCGGCGGCGACAGCTGGTTCTTCCTCACCGCGGACTACGCCTTCGGCCATGCGCTGGAGCGCGACACCGCCGCCGTCGTCACCGCCAATGGCGGCAAGGTGCTGGGCAGCGTCAAGCATCCGCTGAACAACGCCGACTTCTCCTCCTTCCTGCTGCAGGCGCAGAGTTCGAAAGCAAAAATCATCGGGCTTGCGAATGCTGGCGGCGACACCACCAACTCGATCAAGCAGGCGGCGGAGTTCGGCATCGTCCAGGGCGGCCAGAAGCTCGCGGGCATGCTGATGTTCATCACCGACGTTCATGCGCTGGGCCTAAAGGTCGCGCAGGGCCTGAACTTCACCGAGACCTTCTACTGGGACATGAACGACCAGACCCGCGCCTTCACCAAGCGCTTCAACGAAAAATACAAGAAGAACCCGCCGACCATGGTGCAGGCCGGCGTCTACTCCTCGCTGATCCATTACTTCAAGGCGCTGGAAGCGCTCGGCGGCAATCCGCATGACGGCCGCGCCGTCGTCGCCAAGATGAAGGAACTGCCGACCGACGATCCACTGTTCGGCAAGGGCTCGGTCCGCGCCGACGGCCGCAAGATCCACCCGGCCTATCTGTTCGAGGTGAAGAAGCCGGCGGACTCGAAGTATCCGTGGGACTATTACAACCTCGTCGCCACCATCCCGGCAAACGAAGCCTTCATCCCGCTCGAGAAGAGCGTCTGCCCGATGCTGAAGAAGACCTGAGCGTCGCGATCCCGGATCGCCTCGCGATCCCCGATGACATCACGAAGCCCTCTCCCGTCGCCGGGAGAGGGCTTTTGCATGCCCGAACACAAAACATCGAAAACAACCCCACGCGCAGTAGCGATGTATCTGAAATGGCATCGCTTTTGGCAGCGCATTGATCAGGCACGAGATCAGCCGCCGCGGCATGACATGATCCCGGGCCTGCTCTCGCTCAGGCGCCTTGCACGCTGAGGCTAAGCGTCCCTTCAGCACTGTTCGTGCCTTGCCTCGAACGACGCAAGACCCGGCACTGCCGAGACCGTTAGGCCCGGGTTCTCCGAGACAAGCACGCTGGGCGCCCCGAGAAAGCCGAACTAGACTCCCGCGCCGATCACGCCGGTCGCGTTGATCTCCACCTTGAGCGGCGGGTTGGCCTTGGGCGAGCCAACGCGCTTTACCTCGATCAAGGTTGAACAGGGAAAGTCGCCGGTGAAGAACTCCCGGCGCGCGCGCCACACCTCGGTGTTTTCATCGAGATTGGTGACGTACACCGTGATGGACATGATGTCATTCATCTTGCCGCCCGCGGCCTCCAGCATGTCCTTGAACTTCTGGAAGATCGACTTGGCCTGAACGTACATGTCGTCGCCTGGACGCTCCCCCTGAGGCCCCGAGCCGGTCATCCCCGCAATGTGGAAATGTCCGTTTGCCACTTTCATGTTGGACCAGGTCTGCGGCGGCGCCTCGGCCACCTTGGGCGATCGGATGGTTTGCATGCTCAAGAGTGTCCTCCTGTAAAGCGGATTCGAAGCGAGCCAGGATGCCATGTTGTCCGGACCTTTCCGTCCAAACAGCCGGTGGCGCTGTCTTGCCAACTCGCAACACGGATCGTACCACGCGCATCGCGATGGTAAACGGGGTGCGCGCAGTGATTGGAAAGGCGACATGTCAGCCTTCCGCAGGCGCCGCTTGTTTCGGCTTTGGTCAAGCAGAAGTAGACGCCTCGGCCCTAACGCGTCGATTTCACAAGCCTTACGAACAATTGAATACCGCGCGAATTGGCGTCCTGCTGGCCGTCGATGAAATCAAAATTCCAATAAAGGTCTAACTCGCCGCCCATGGCGTTCGTGGTCCAATACTTTGCGTGCCCCTCGTCGTCCGCGCGTATATCAGGAAATCCGGACGGATCGACAACCGGGCTGCCACAGCCAACGTCTATCAAACTTTGGAGTTCTGGGCCCGAAGGGACACGCCATCCCTCA
The DNA here is from genome assembly GCA_902826195.1 of uncultured Bradyrhizobium sp. Classification (GTDB taxonomy): domain Bacteria; phylum Pseudomonadota; class Alphaproteobacteria; order Rhizobiales; family Xanthobacteraceae; genus Bradyrhizobium. The sequence continues at coordinate 10,849 of CADEDX010000043.1, forward strand.
GAGGCCGCGGCAATTGCTTCTTTCAATCCAAGATTTAGAACCTGCCCCTCACACGCCCCATGGCCTATCCACTCGGTGCCCAGGGAACATCGCTTCCAAAGCAGCCCCGTTTTCGTATCCCGCACTTCACCGCCAAGAAGTTTGAAGCGCGTCTGGGGAGTTGATCCGTCGCGGCCGTAGCACCCCGCGATGCAGGACATCGGAGCCGCGACAAGCAGGACAGCTGTCGTCAGCAACACGCAATAAAGGCTTTGCGGCAATTCGAGACGTTTGAACATTTCACGATATCGTCCGCAAACTAAGTGAGATCCATTCAGCCGGAGCCTATCAGAAGTCTGCTTCACATTATAGCTACCTCGCCAGCTCCAGGCGTCCTTCCAGTCCGCCGCGGTCCGATGCGGTGATCATGATACGGTTTCGGCCAATGCGCATCGATGGCGACTTCGACGTCCTCGCCGAAGTCACCGACCTGCAGTGCGTCGCTGTCGCCGAACGCGATGGCCTTCAGTCCGGCGGGCTCCCTGATCTGCAGCAGCGCAATGTCGGTCGGCGCATCGCGGCCGACGACGCGGCCGGCGAATTTGCGGCCATCCTTGGTCCTGATCTGCACCGCGGTCGCATTGGCGACGACATGGTTGGCCGTCAGCACATACCCGCGCTGCGAATCGACGATCACCCCCGAGCCGGTGGCGTTGACCTCTTTCTCGAGTTGCTTGGGGACATGCAGAACTCGCGGAACAGCGGATCCTGGTAGAGCGGATTGTCTTCCCGCACCCGACCTTGCATGGAGATGTTGACGACGGCGGGCGTCACCTCCCGGACCAACGGGGCCAGCGTGGGAACGCGGCCTGTACCGAGATCCGGGATCTGAGCCATGACGGGCCCTCCGGACAGCGCCAGAACCAGGGCTGAGACAGCGCCCCCTTGTCCGAGCCAACGTAGCAGCAGCATCGATTTTCCCCTTCCGTTTGCCTGACGGCCCCTCCTCGACCGCGTCGATTAGCTGGGTTGCAAAAAATGGTGGTTCAAGAGGAAGGTGCTCGCGCATCCGGCTGCGACCGAAAGTCCCACTCAGTATTCGTTAACGAGCTACCGGGGCCGGCAACGTCTCGAAGATTTTTTTATGCCGGCCCCTTGAAACCAAAACCGGGTTTGTTAATTTTTTTTGCTGCCACCGGACGGTGGTGTCGGGCGCCCCATGGGCCCGGCAATGAGACGGGCACCGGTCGTGTCCGGTGCCGCTCGTATCCATCTTGCTCTTTGGAGGATTTGGCTATGCGCACCTATGATTTCTCGCCTCTCTGGCGTTCGACCATCGGCTTCGATCGCCTTTTCGACCTTGCGGAAATGGCCCACCGGGCCGGCGAGGACAATTATCCGCCCTACAACATCGAACGCCTGGCAGAGGACCGCTACCAGATTTCGCTGGCGGTCGCAGGTTTTGCGCCGAGTGACATCGCGATCACGGCCGAACAGAACGTGCTGACGATCGAAGGCGGCAAGTCCGAGAAGTCCGACGGCGACTTCCTCTATCGCGGCATTTCCACCCGAAACTTCAAGCGGCAGTTCAGCATTGCGGATCACGTCGAGGTCAGGAGCGCCGCGTTCGACAATGGCCTGCTCAAGATCGAGTTGGTTCGGGAAATCCCGGAAGCGATGAAGCCGCGCCGGATCGCGATCAACGGCGTCTCGGCCGACAAGATACAGAGACTGGAAGCCAAGGCCGCCTAGACGGCCCTCAGGCGCGCCGCGCGAGGCACCTCGCGCGGCCCCCGTTAAACGTCAATGCAAAGGAGGATACCATGCGGCCGACGACCGCCGACCACGACGTTTTCGACTTCCACGCACTTCTTCATCCAGCCACGCGATTTGAACATCCGAGGGATGTGGTGCGTCATACCGGCCTGACAACGGCTGAGAAGCGGGCCATTCTGGCATCCTGGGCATCGGATGCGTCCGCGATCGCGTCCTGCCCCTCTCTGCGTTCACCTGCCGGGCTGAAAAACCCGGTGTCCATCGACGAGATCCTCGAAGCCTTGTGCGAACTGGACGGCGGCCCGCGAAATCCGCCCGGCGGGAAGCCCTATCGATTGCGCAGCACCGAGCGAGCCATGGCCGCGTGAAGCCGAATTGGGGTGCATGATGATGACCGAAATGACGCTGCAGCGCCTGCGCTCATCGCAGCAACATTCACCGGTACCAAAGGCTGCTCGCAACCCGCCTATCGGATCTGGAGCGAGCGTATATCGCGCGTCGATTGACGGAAGAGCGGGTCTGCGTGGAATCTCTTTTGCAAAAGGCGCTTCCGGACCGCCTCTCCACCCGAGTTGGAGAGGCGATGCAGCATCATCCGATTTAGGGGATCAGAAAGTAGGATGGGTAGAGCGCAGCGAAACCCATCAATTCGTGCGCGGAGAGATGATGGGTTTCGCTGCGCTCTACCCATCCTACAAATTATCCGACCGGTCGCGCACTCAACCCTTGGTCTTGACGCGGAAGATCACCGGCAACGTAAACGTCAGGCCTTCGTCGGCGACCCTGGGCGGCGGCATCGGCACCGGGTCGGCGCGACGCACCATCGCCAGCGCGGCCTCGTCGAAGGCCGCATCGCCCGAGCCCTTCTCGATGTCGGTCGAGAGCACGTGGCCCATGCGGTCGAGCGTGAAGCGAATCTGGATCTCGGCGGATTTCTGCTGGCGTTCCTTCGGGTAGCGCTTGTGCTTGTCGAGATGCGCGACCAGCTCCTTCTGCCAGGTGACGCGCGCGCGCCGTGCGCTCTCGCCGGTGCCGATCACGGGCGCGACCGACTTCGGCCCTTCCGGGATCGCTTCCGAACTCGGCGTCGCGGTGGCTTCGGCGGCGACCGATTCAGTGGAAGCCGAAGTCTGCACCGCCGCGATCTTCGGTTCGTCCTCCTTCGGCTTCTTCGACTCGTTTTCCGTCACCACGCGATCGGCTTCTTCGGTCTCGGTCGGCCGGTCCTGCGGCAGCTCGGTTTCCTTGACCTCCGCCTTCTGCTCATTCAGCTGCGGCGAGGCTGCGGAAGCATCGTTATCTGGCCCGGGCGGCAGGTCGGTGACTTCGCGGCGCACTGACGCCAGTTCGAGGCCGACCTCGATGGCGGAAGTGCCCAGCGCATCGTCAAGATCTTCGCCCTGCAAGTGCACGATCGCCAGCGCCGCGCCGCCGGCGTGCAGCGCGAGCGCAACGACCGCTGCAGCGACCCAGAGCCGCCGGGAAGGCTTCTGCTCGTCGAGGCCGGTCAAGGCTTGGCCGGCGCCGCTTGCGCCGCCGCATCCGGAACGCCCTCCAGCGCCACCAGCTTGATCTTGGAATAGCCGCCGGCGCGCAGGAGTTCGAGCACGTCCATCAACTCGCCGTAGGGCACAGCGCGGTCGGCGCGCAGGAAGATGTGCCGCTCCTTGCTCATGTCGGGCATGGTGTCGAGCGAGCGCACCAGGTCGACGCGCTTGACCATGTTCTCGCCGATGGCGACCGACAGATCCGGCTTGATGCTGACATAGGTCGGCTTGTCCGGCTTCTTCTGCGGGGTCGCGGTTGAGGTCGGCAGGTCGATCGGCAGGTCGACGGTCGACAGCGGCGCCGCGACCATGAAGATGATCAAAAGGACCAGGATGACGTCGATGAACGGCGTGACGTTGATCTCATGCGATTCCGCGAAATCGCCGTCGTCATCGGCATCGGTATCTGTGAGTGACGCGCCCATCGCCTACTCCGCTGCGTCGCGGCCGCGCTGGCCACCGCTGACATGGGTGCGGTCGAGATCGCGCGACAGCAGCCGTCCCGCGGCGCCCGACGCCCGGCTGACCAGTTCGAGGTAGCCTTTGGTCACGCGCGCAAAGTGATTGTAGATGATGACGGCCGGGATCGCCGCGACCAGGCCGATCGCGGTGGCGAGCAGTGCTTCGGCGATGCCGGGCGCGACCACGGCGAGGTTGGTCGTCTGCGATTTCGAAATGCCGATAAAGCTGTTCATGATACCCCAGACGGTGCCGAACAGTCCGACGAAGGGCGATGTCGCGCCGATGGTCGCGAGCAGACCCATGCCGAGCCGGACCCGCCGCGCCTCGGCGCGCACGATTTCGGCGAAACTCGACGCAGCGCGCTCCTTGATGCCGGCGTCGCTCGAAATCCCCGCCGACAGCCGCGCCTCGCGCATCGCCGCCGCCAAGAACGAGGCCAGCACGCTGCCCTTGGCGCCGAGCGCAAACTGCGCTTCCGCCAGCGAGCGCGCGTCGGCGATCTTGACCAGCGCCGAGCGCACCTTGCGCTGCACCACGGCCAGTTCGACCATCTTGGCAATGAAGATCGTCCAGGTCACCAGCGAGGCGAAGGCAAGGCCGATCATGACCGCCTTGACCACGACATCGGCCGATTTGAACATCGTCCAGGGCGACAATTCCTTGAGCTCGGCGGTGGCCGCCTTCAGCGATTTGGCCTCGCGCTCGGCCGGTGGGGCGGCGGTATCCGAAGCGGCCGCTGGAGCCGCCGCCTGGGGCAGCGCCGCCGGAGGTTGTGCCGGAGCCTGCTGGGCCAAAGGCGCGGAAGGGGTCGCGTTCTGCTGGGCAACCGACGGCGCCGCCAGCGACAGCAACAGCGCCGAAATCACGGCAAATGTCACGGCGCGGGAAAGAGAAATGTTCATCATACTTCGGCCCAGTAGCGGATCAGGTTGTGATAGATGCCGGTCAATTTGACCGTTTCAGGGTCGTCTCGCCCCAGCCGCTCCACCAGGGCCTGGATTGCGGTATCGAGATCGAAGATCAGGCTGCGAGCGTGGGCATCTCGTACCATGCTCTGCAACCAGAAAAAAGACGCCACACGCATACCTCGTGTGACCGGCGTGACCAGATGCAGGCTGGACGCAGGATAAAGCACGAGGTCTCCGGCCGCGAGCTTGATTTCGTGGGAACCGTAGAGATCCTCGACCACCAATTCGCCCCCGTCATACTCGTCCGGTTCCGACAGAAACAGCGTCACCGACAGGTCGGTCCGGATCCGCTGCCCGGTGAGGCGATCTCCCCTCACCGCATTGTCGACATGGAGGCCAAAATGGTGCCCGCCGGAGGCCGCGTAGCGATTAAAAAGCGGCGGAAAGATCTGCAGCGGGATCGCGGCCGAGATGAATCTCGGGCTCGCCGTCAGCGCCGACAGCACGCGGTTGCCGAGCACCCGCGCCACCTCGCGGTCCGGCGGCAGCTGCTCGTTGCGCTTGACCATCGCCGACTGGGCGCCGGCGGTCGAGCGGCCGTCCTCCCAGTCGGCGGCGTCCATGATGCGGCGAAAATCCGCCACATCATCCTTGCTCAGCACCTCGGGGATGCAGATCAGCACGCTCAGAACTTCGCCGAGGTGACGAGGTAGAACGCCCGCCCCGGCGCCACCGCCACGAACGGTACAGCGCTGCGGTAGAGCGTGTCGTAGTACAGCTTGTTGGTCAGGTTCTGCGCGTAAAGTTTTACCGTAAAGTTCTTGTCGATCTTCTTCTCGACGAAGGCATCGAAGCGCCAGTAGCTCGGAAGCTCGGTGCCCGTGTTGGCCGCAAAGGTGCCGCCGTAGATCTTCGAGCGGTAGAGCGCCTGCCCGCCCAGCTCCCAGCCGCCGTCGAACTTGTACTTCGACAACATGCTGAAGGATTCATGGGCGATGTTGGCCATCTGCAGCCCGATGTTGCCGGGGATCTGCGTCTGCAAGACCTTCGAGCGCATCAGCACCAGACCGCCGAACACGCTCCAGCGATCGGTGATCTTGCCGCTAATCTCTAGATCGATACCCTCGACCTGATAGGCCGCGCCCGACTCCAGCGAGTTGACACCGTTCCGATTCACCGTTTCGCGCGCATTGTCCTTCTCGGTGTGGAACAGCGCGCCCGTCAGCAGCAGATGTCGGTCGAACAGCTCCCACTTGGTACCGATTTCGGCGGCCTTGTTGCGCTCGGGACCGAGGACCGCGCCATTCAGAACGATTGAGCCGTAGTCGCCGCCCGTCGCGTCGAGTTCGGAACCGAACGGGTTGGTCGAGGTCGCGTAAGCGGCATAGAGGCTTCCAATCGGCACCGGCTTGAAGACGATGCCGGCATTGTAGTTGACGAAATCCGACTTGACCGAGTTCGATTGCGTGTTGTTCCGCCCGGTCATGTCGTACCCGTCATAGCGCACGCCGCCGTTCAGGATGATCGTGTCCTGCCAGTTGGCGGTATCCATGACGTAGAGGGCCTTGCTGTCGACATTGTAGCGGACCGGATTTCCGATCAGCGACGGAATGCCGAACGGAAAGAACGTATAGGTCGGCGCATAGATCGACTGGTTCTGAAACGAGCCGTTCGCCGGCGGGTTGTTGCCAAAGGCTTCCGACGATAGCCCCGTGTAGCGGTCGATCCCGACGCGCTCGTTGGAGACGTCCAGCCCCGCCGTGGCCGTGTGCTTGACCGAACCGATGTCAAACTTGAACGTGGCGTCTTCCTGGTTCGACAGGATATCGACCCACTGGTTGCGGCTCTGCGGGCTGGCATTGAAGGTCCACGTCAACGGATTGGGATTCGCCGTCCCCGCCACCGTGGCGTTAGGCAGCGTACCGATATAAGCCAGCATCGAATGCTCGGCACGGGTCCGGCTGGTCAGCGTGATGTTGTCGGTGGGCTTGTACTCGCCCGTCAGCGTACCGAAATCCTGCCGCGCGGTCTGGAAGTCGCGATTGAGGAAGCCGTACCAGTTCTGTCGCGGGATGCCGAACTCGGTGACCGGCCCATTGCCTTGCTTGTAGTAGGGCACGCCGAAATCCGGCAGGCCGCTGAGGTCGGTGTGGACGTAGTTGGTCGTGATCTTGATGTCGTTGGTCGGCGTCCACTTGGTCGAGATGAAGCCGCCCCAGCGATTGTCGGTCACATAGTTGCGGCCCGCGACGTTGGCGTCCTGGAACATGCCGCCGGTGCGAACCGAGAATGTCGGAGAGATCACCCGGTTGACGTCGAACGTGACGCGCTTGGTGTGATCGGTGCCGAACGTGCTGTCCGCATTGTAAAAGTTGCGATCGGTAGCCTGCTTGGTGACGATGTTGATGGCGCCGCCGGCCGTTCCGCGGCCGGCATAGGACGAGGCCGGGCCGCGCAAAATCTCGATCTGCTCGGTAAAGAAGTTTTCGCGGATCGAGACCGCGGGATCGCGGATGCCGTCGATGAAGACGTCGTTGCGCGCGTCAAAACCGCGGATGAAGAATCGGTCGCCGAAGGCGTTGCCGCCCTCACCCGATCCCAGCGTCACGCCGGCGGTGGAGCGCCCGATCTCGCGCAGCGAGGTGATGTTCTTGTCGGCGAGTACTTCCTTGCTCATCACCGTGATCGTCTTGGGCGTGTTGAGCAGCGGCTCGGGAAACTTGCCGGACGCCTGCACGCGATCGACCTTGTAGGGCGCGGCAGCATCGGCATAGGGATTACGATCCGCGGCCAGGCTGCCCGCGTTCGGAAACGGCACCGGAGCGACCTGCGCCGGCTGCGCACGGCGGGCGGCGCGGCGCAGCGCGCTGCGGGCGCGGAGCTGGTCCGGCGAAGGTTTTGAAGTGGCGGGACGCGGACGCGCGACCGGGGCATCGACCGTAACCGGCGGCAGGCTGGATTGCTGCGCTTCGGCGCCTGAGAACGACGCGACCGCAATGAGGCCCGCAACCGCGGAAACCTTCTTGCCCGAATTGTTTTCAACCGTTTGACCGAGCGAGTTGACCGTCGCTTCAAAGCGGAGCGACCTCGGTGCCTTCTGAAGATTCATTGCATGCCCCTGATCATTTCAATTCGCAGCAAATCAACCTGCGGCGAATGGTCCCGCGCGGTTGGTACCGAGCGGAAATTTTGGGGTCAACGCGATCGGGGCAATAGTTCGGTTGAATCGATCCAGATCAAAACGATTCTAAATCACAACGATTCTAAACTGCAGCTTGAATGGTTCTAAAGTTACTTTGTAAGCGTTCTAAGAGATGCAAGAAACGCCGTAAAATCAGACATAAGTTGCGCTGTCGCTGATCGCGGCCATCAATCCGTGCTCGGCGGTTTCATTAGTGAGAACAATTCATCGACCGTTGCTTGCGCGACCTGGCGAACGCGATCGGTGTTGTCCATGCCGGAAATATTGACGCCCTTCACAACCGCTTTGATCTCGTCGCGGAAGTCGGTGAGGAAGCGCAGCGGATCGCGCTGCTCGTTGGCGACGCGCGCGATCAATCCCGTGATCAAAATCTGGCACGCCATCATGCGTCCGTTCAGTTCATCCATGCTTCACCCGCTTGCTGCGTTCCAATCGACGCGCGCGATATGAACGACATCGATCGCGCGTTCAACCCCGTGCTACAGCGCGTTCGGGGCCGACGATTGCAAGCGGTTGCCGATGGCATCGCGCTCTACCGGAACGGCACGTCAAACCTTTCCAATTATTTAGAATTCTCAAGCCTTAGTGTTTGTACGGATTTCGTCCGCGAATGTTATATCCGCACTGCTGGGTCCGTCCTTCAAGCCATGAGCCTCCATGTCCAGGTCACGCGCCATCCGTTGGGTCTTGCTGCTCGTAGCAATGGCAGCACTGGGCTATTTCGGCTGGCAGCGTTTCCATGGCGAGGGTCATCAGGCGCGCGCTGAAGCTCAGAAATCCGCGCCTGCCCGTCCCGCGGTTCCAGTGCGGACGGCCGCGGTCGAGAAAGCGGATTTTCCGGTCTATCTGACCGGCCTCGGCACCGTGCAGGGCTTCAACACCGTCGTGGTGCGCACCCGTGTCGACGGACAGATCAACAAGATTTCGTTCAAGGAAGGTCAGTTCGTCAAGGAAGGCGATACGCTGGTCGAGATCGATCCCCGGCCGTACCAGGCCGCGCTCGACCAGGCCAAGGCGAAGAAGGCGCAGGACGAAGCCAGCGTTGCCAACGCCAATCTTGACCTGCAGCGCTACACAAAGCTCGGCGAGTTCGCGACCCGGCAACAGACCGACACCCAGCGTTCCACCGTCGCGCAGCTGACGGCGCAGATCCAGGCCGACACCGCGCTGATCGAGAATGCGCAGACCCAGCTCGACTATGCCACCGTCAAGGCGCCGATCTCGGGCATCGTGGGGCTGCGGCAGGTCGATGTCGGAAACATCGTCAACGCAGCAACGCAGACCGGCATCGTGACCATCGCCCAGATCGAGCCGATCACGGTGATCTTCACCGCGCCGGAAGACCGTTTGCCCGATATCAAGGCCGCCCTCGCCGCCGGTTCACCCAGCACGACCGCGCTCTCCACCGACGGCAAGCGGGTGATCTCGGCCGGCACGCTGTCGCTGATCAACAACCAGGTCGATACGTCGAGCGGAACCGTCAGGCTCAAGGCCGTGTTCGACAACAAGGATCACGCGCTGTGGCCGGGCCAGTCGGTCTCGACCCGGCTGCTGGTTACCACGCTCAAGGACGCGACCGTCATCCCCGACGACGCCGTTCAGCATGGAACCAATGGGCTCTACGCCTACGTGGTCAACAAAGAGAACAAGGCTGAATTACGCAACATCAAGGTGACACGCACGACGGACGGCCGTTCGGTGGTCGAAGAAGGGCTGGCTCCCGGCGAGCAGGTGATCACCGCGGGCCAGTTCAAGGTTCAACCGGGTTCGCTGGTGACGACGGCGGTCGCTAGCTCGGATCAGGCTCCGAGCAAGGTCGCGAAGGAATGAGCGAGGGAATTTCCGCGCCGTTCATTCGCTATCCGATCGGCACGTCGCTGATGATGGCCGGCATCCTGTTCGTCGGCCTGGTCGCCTATCCGCTGCTGCCGGTCGCACCGCTGCCGCAGGTCGACTTCCCGACCATCCAGGTTTCGGCCTCGCTGCCCGGCGGCAGCCCGGAAACCATGGCCTCGTCGGTCGCGCAGCCGCTGGAACGCCAGCTTGCGCAGATTCCGGGCGTTGCCCAGATGACCTCGACCAGCTACCTCGGGACGGCGGCGATCACGATCCAGTTCGACCTCAACCGCCCGATCGACGCCGCGGCCAACGACGTGCAGGCCGCCATCAACGCCGCCAGCGGCCAGTTGCCCAAAAACCTGCCCTCGCCGCCGACCTACCGAAAGGTCAATCCGGCCGACGCGCCGATCCTGCTGTTGTCGGCGACATCGGACACGCTGCCGCTGACCACGGTCAGCGATGCGGTCGACGCGCAGCTCGCGCAGCAGATCAGCCAGATCTCCGGCGTCGCCCAGGTCAACATCGGCGGCCAGCAGAAACCGGCGATCCGCATCCAGATCGACCCGGGGAAGCTCGTGGCCAAGGGCCTGTCACTGGAGGATGTACGCAGCCAGATCGCGATCACCACGGTCGACAGCCCGAAGGGCAATATCGACGGCGAGCGTCGCGCCTACACCATCTACGCCAACGACCAATTGTCCAATTCCAAGGACTGGAACGACGTCATCATTGCCTACCGCAACGGCGGCCCGTTGCGGATCCGCGATATCGGCCAGGCCGTCACCGGCCCCGAAGACGCCAAGCAGGCGGCCTGGGCGAACGGCAAGCGGGGCGTGTTCCTCGTCGTATTCAAGCAGCCCGGCGCCAACGTCATCGAGACCGTCGACAAGATCAAGGACGCGCTGCCGCGGCTGGTGGCCGCCATCCCACCGGCCATCAAGATCGCTGTCATCAGCGACCGCACCCAGACCATCCGCGCCGCGGTGGAGGACGTGCAATTTACCATGCTCCTGACCATCGCGCTGGTCGTGATGGTTATCTTCGTCTTCCTGCGCAGCTTCTGGGCCACCGTCATCCCGGCCATCACGGTACCGCTGGCGCTGCTCGGCTCCTGCGCCCTGATGTGGGTGTT
>CADEDX010000044.1 GCA_902826195.1 uncultured Bradyrhizobium sp.
TGGCTGAAACCGGCGGTGCGACGTTCACGGCGTACGATCAGATCGACAAGGCGCCCGAAGAGAAGGCGCGCGGCATCACGATCTCGACCGCCCACGTCGAATACGAAACCAAGAACCGGCACTACGCCCACGTCGATTGCCCGGGCCACGCCGACTACGTGAAGAACATGATCACCGGCGCAGCCCAGATGGACGGCGCGATCCTGGTCGTGTCGGCGGCCGACGGCCCGATGCCGCAGACCCGCGAGCACATCCTGCTGGCCCGTCAGGTCGGCGTTCCCGCGCTGGTCGTGTTCCTGAACAAGTGCGACATGGTCGACGATCCGGAACTGCTCGAACTCGTCGAGATGGAAGTTCGCGAACTGCTGTCGAAGTATGATTTCCCCGGCGACGACATTCCGATCATCAAGGGCTCGGCGCTGGCCGCCCTCGAAGACAAGGACAAGGCACTGGGTCATGACGCCATTCTCGAACTGATGGCGAAGGTCGACGAGTACATTCCGCAGCCGGAGCGCCCGGTCGACCAGCCGTTCCTGATGCCGGTCGAAGACGTGTTCTCGATCTCGGGCCGCGGCACCGTCGTCACCGGCCGTGTCGAACGCGGCATCGTCAAGGTCGGCGAGGAAATCGAAATCGTCGGCCTGCGCGCCACGCAGAAGACCATCGTCACCGGCGTCGAAATGTTCCGCAAGCTGCTCGATCAGGGCCAGGCCGGCGACAACATCGGTGCGCTGCTGCGCGGTACCAAGCGCGAGGAAGTCGAGCGTGGCCAGGTGCTGTGCAAGCCGGGTTCGGTCAAGCCGCACACCAAGTTCAAGGCTGAGGCTTACATCCTGACCAAGGAGGAGGGCGGTCGTCACACCCCGTTCTTCACCAACTACCGGCCCCAGTTCTACTTCCGCACCACCGACGTGACCGGTGTCGTGCATCTGCCGGAAGGCACCGAAATGGTGATGCCGGGCGACAACATCGCGATGGAAGTGCACCTGATCGTGCCGATCGCGATGGAAGAAAAGCTGCGCTTCGCGATCCGCGAAGGCGGCCGCACCGTCGGCGCCGGCGTCGTCGCCTCCATCATCGAGTAACGAGAAACGAAAAACGGGTAGCGGATGTTCTATTCGCTACCCGTCGCTCACTACTCGCATCAAGCGACGAAGAAAGAGACACGGCAATGAACGGCCAAAATATTCGCATACGGCTCAAGGCGTTCGACCATCGTATCCTCGATACGTCGACCCGCGAGATCGTGAACACGGCGAAACGCACTGGTGCCCAGGTTCGCGGACCGATTCCGCTGCCCACCCGCATCGAGAAGTTCACCGTCAACCGTTCGCCTCACGTCGACAAGAAGAGCCGCGAGCAATTCGAGATGCGCACCCACAAGCGCCTCCTCGACATCGTCGATCCGACCCCCCAGACCGTCGATGCTCTCATGAAGCTCGACCTGGCCGCCGGTGTCGACGTCGAGATCAAGCTCTAAGATTTTCAGGATCGTCCGCAGTCAGCGGACAGAAAGAACAGGAAGCACGCCGATGCGCTCCGGAGTGATCGCACAAAAGGTCGGGATGACGCGGGTCTTTACGGAGACTGGCGAACATATCCCTGTGACCGTGCTGAAGCTGGGCAATTGCCAGGTGCTGGGCCACCGCACGACCGAGAAGAACGGTTACGTCGCGCTGCAGCTCGGTTCCGGCACCCGCAAGACCGTCTATCTGCCGAAGGCGGAGCGCGGCCAGTTTGCGGTGTCCAAGGTTGAGCCCAAGCGGAAGGTGACCGAGTTTCGCGTGTCGGAAGACGCGCTGATCCCGGTTGGCGCCGAGATTCAGGCGGACCATTTCGTGGTCGGTCAGTTCGTCGACGTCACCGGCACCTCGGTCGGTAAGGGTTTTGCCGGCGGCATGAAGCGCTGGAATTTCGGCGGTCTGCGCGCCACCCACGGCGTGTCGGTCTCGCATCGTTCGATCGGTTCGACCGGCGGACGTCAGGATCCCGGCAAGACCTTCAAGAACAAGAAGATGCCCGGTCACATGGGTGTCGATCGCATCACCACGCTCAATCTGCGTGTGGTGCAGACCGACGTCGAGCGCGGTCTGATCCTCGTCGAAGGCGCCGTTCCCGGCTCCAAGGGCGGCTGGATCTCGGTGCGCGACGCCGTGAAGAAGCCGCTGCCGAAGGAAGCTCCGAAGCCCGGCAAGTTCAAGGTTGCCGGCGGCGAGCAGGCTCAGGCTGCGGCCGAGCAGGAGGGCGCGTGAGATGGAACTGAAAGTCACGACCCTTGAAGGCAAGGAAGCCGGTTCGGTCCAGCTCTCGGACGCGATCTTCGGTCTCGAGCCGCGTAGCGACATCATCCAGCGTTGCGTGCAATGGCAGCTCAACAAGCGCCAGGCCGGAACGCACAAGGCCAAAGGCCGCGCCGAGATCTGGCGCACCGGCAAGAAGATGTACAAGCAGAAGGGCACCGGCGGCGCCCGTCACGGCTCGGCCCGCGTGCCGCAGTTCCGCGGCGGTGGCCGTGCGTTCGGTCCGGTGGTTCGCTCGCACGAAACCGACCTGCCGAAGAAGGTGCGCGCACTGGCGCTCAAGTATGCGCTGTCGGCCAAGGCCAAGGATGGCGGGCTGATCGTGATCGACAATGCGAACCTCGAGGCGGCGAAGACCAAGGCGCTGGTCGGTCATTTTTCGGGTCTCGGCCTGACCAATGCGCTGATCATCGACGGCGCCGAGCTGCACAACGGTTTCGCCATCGCTGCGCGCAACATTCCGAATATCGACGTGCTGCCGATCCAGGGCATCAACGTCTACGACATTCTGCGCCGTCAGAAGCTCGTGCTGACGAAGGCGGCAGTCGATGCGCTGGAGGCGCGCTTCAAATGAAGAATATCGATCCGCGCCATTACGACGTGATCGTCGCGCCCGTCGTCACCGAAAAGGCGACGATGGCGTCCGAGCACAACAAGGTCGTGTTCAGGGTCGCAGCCAAGGCGACCAAGCCGCAAATCAAGGAAGCCGTCGAAAAGCTGTTCGACGTCAAGGTGAAGCGCGTGAACACGCTGGTCCGCAAGGGCAAGACCAAGGTGTTCCGCGGTAATTTCGGTTCGCAGTCTGACGTCAAGCGGGCGGTCGTGACCCTTGAAGAGGGCCACCGCATCGACGTCACCACCGGACTATAAGGCGACACAGCGATGGCATTGAAAACCTACAATCCGACGACGCCAGGCCAGCGCCAGCTGGTGATGGTCGACCGTTCGGCGCTCTACAAGGGCAAGCCTGTCAAGGCGCTGACCGAGGGCAAGCTCGGCAATGGCGGCCGCAACAACACCGGCCGGATCACCGTGCGTTTCCGCGGCGGTGGCCACAAGAAGTCGTACCGTCTGGTGGACTTCAAGCGCAACAAGGCCGACGTTCCCGCGGTCGTCGAGCGGCTGGAATACGATCCGAACCGCACCGCATTCATCGCCCTGATCAAGTATCAGGACGGCGAGCAGGCCTATATCCTGGCGCCGCAGCGTCTGGCTGTCGGCGACACCGTGGTTGCCGGCAACTACGTCGACGTGAAGCCGGGCAATGTCATGCCGCTGGGCAACATGCCGGTCGGCACCATCATCCACAATATCGAGATGAAGATCGGAAAGGGCGGCCAGATCGCGCGTTCGGCCGGCACCTACGCCCAGATCGTCGGCCGCGACCAGGACTACGTCATTCTGCGCCTGAACTCGGGCGAGCAGCGCCTGGTGCACGGCCGTTGCCGCGGCACCATCGGCGCGGTGTCGAACCCCGACCACATGAACATCTCGATCGGCAAGGCCGGCCGTACCCGCTGGCTCGGCTGGCGTCCGCATAACCGCGGCGTCGTCATGAACCCGATCGACCATCCGCACGGCGGCGGCGAAGGCCGCACCTCGGGCGGCCGCCACCCGGTTACCCCGTGGGGCAAGCCGACCAAGGGCAAGAAGACCCGTTCGAACAAGTCGACCAATCGATTCATCCTCCTAAGCCGCCACAAGCGGAAGAAGTAAGGAACGCCGGACATGGTACGTTCAGTCTGGAAAGGCCCGTTCGTCGAAGCGTCTCTGCTCAAGAAGGCAGATGCAGCGCGCGCGTCCGGCCGTCACGACGTCATCAAGATCTGGAGCCGCCGCTCGACCATCCTGCCGCAGTTCGTCGGCCTGGTCTTCGGCGTCTACAACGGCCAGAAGCACGTGCCGGTCTCGATCAACGAGGAAATGGTGGGTCACAAGTTCGGTGAGTTCTCGCCGACCCGTACCTTCCATGGCCACTCTGGCGACAAAAAAGCCAAGAAGGCTTGAGGAATAGACGATGAGCAAACCAAAGCGCGAACGTAGCCTCGAGGACAACGAGGCCAAGGCGGTTGCCCGGATGCTGCGCGTCAGCCCGCAGAAGCTCAATCTTGTCGCGCAGCTGATCCGCGGCCGGAAGGCGTCGGCTGCGCTCGCCGACCTGCAGTTCTCGCGCAAGCGGATCGCGGTCGACGTCAAGAAGTGCCTGGAATCGGCGATCGCCAACGCCGAGAACAACCATGACCTCGAGGTCGACGATCTCGTCGTCGCCGAGGCGCATGTCGGCAACGGCATCGTCATGAAGCGTTTTTCGCCGCGCGGCCGTGGTCGCTCGGGCCGTATCTACAAACCATTCGCGCACCTGACCATCGTGGTTCGTCAGGTCGAGGCCGAGGCAAGCGCTTAAAGCGGCGCAGGAGATAACGATGGGTCAAAAGATCAATCCAATCGGACTGCGTCTCGGCATCAACCGGACGTGGGATTCCCGTTGGTTCGCCGGCAAGAACGAGTACGGCAAGCTGTTGCATGAAGACGTCAAGATCCGCGAGATCCTGCACAAGGAGCTTAAGCAGGCGGCGGTCGCCCGCATCGTGATCGAGCGTCCGCACAAGAAATGCCGCGTGACCATCCACTCGGCGCGTCCGGGCGTGGTGATCGGCAAGAAGGGCGCCGACATCGACAAGCTGCGCAAGCGGGTTGCCGACATCACGGCTTCCGACGTCGTCATCAACATCGTCGAAATCCGCAAGCCGGAACTCGACGCCACGCTGGTCGCCGAATCGATCGCCCAGCAGCTCGAGCGCCGCGTCGCGTTCCGCCGCGCCATGAAGCGGGCGGTGCAGTCGGCGATGCGCCTGGGCGCCGAAGGCATCCGCATCAACTGCTCGGGCCGTCTCGGCGGCGCCGAAATCGCGCGCATGGAATGGTATCGCGAAGGCCGCGTGCCGCTGCACACGCTGCGCGCCGACATCGACTACGGCGTGGCGACCGCGTTCACCACGTTCGGTACCTGCGGCGTCAAGGTCTGGATCTTCAAGGGCGAGATCCTCGAGCACGATCCGATGGCCCAGGACAAGAAGATGGCCGAAGGCGACAGCGGCGGTTCGCGTCCGCGCCGCGATGCTGCGTAAGACATCAGAAGAAGGTTTGAGGGCTTAAAGCCATGATGCAACCAAAGAAGACGAAGTTCCGGAAGGCGCATAAGGGCCGTATCCACGGCGTTGCGACTTCGGGTGCGACGTTGTCGTTCGGTCAATTCGGCCTGAAGGCGATGGCGCCCGAGCGCATCACCGCGCGTCAGATCGAAGCCGCGCGCCGCGCGCTGACCCGTCACATGAAGCGCGCCGGCCGCGTCTGGATCCGCGTGTTTCCGGATCTGCCGGTGTCGAAGAAGCCGGCCGAAGTCCGCATGGGCTCCGGCAAGGGCACGCCGGAATTGTGGGTGGCGCGGGTCAAGCCCGGCCGCGTGATTTTCGAGATCGACGGCGTCACGGTGCAGACCGCCAAGGAGGCGCTCTCGCTGGCCGCCGCCAAGCTGCCGATCAAGACGCGCTTCGTCGCGCGCATTGCGGAGTAATGGTCATGGCCCAGATGAAAGTCGAAGACATCCGCGGGATGAGCGAAGACCAGAAACAGGACGCCGTCCTCAATCTGAAGAAGGAACGCTTCAACCTGCGTTTCCAGCGCGCCACCGGGCAGCTGGAGAACACTTCGCGGCTGCGTGAAGCCCGCCGCGACATCGCCCGCATAAAGACCATCGCCGCGCAGACGCGCGCGAAGAAGAAGTAAGAGGCCGCATTATGCCGAAACGTACCCTTCAGGGCGTGGTCGTGAGCGACAAGCAAGCCAAGACGGTGGTGGTGCGCGTCGATCGCCGCTTCACCCATCCGATCTACAAGAAGACGATCCGCCGCTCCAAGAACTACCATGCGCACGACGAGGACAATCAGTTCAAGCCGGGCGACATGGTCTGGATCGAGGAGAGCAAGCCGATCTCCAAGCTGAAGCGCTGGACCGTCGTCCGGGGCGAGCAGAAGAAAACCGCCTGAGTTCGTTCGGCCTGGCCGGACGATTAATCGGGAAAATTTTAGGCGCTAATTCGAGCGCATCAGAAAGAGGACGAGGTGCATCAATGATTCAGATGCAGACCAACCTCGACGTGGCCGATAATTCAGGCGCACGCCGTGTCATGTGCATCAAGGTGCTGGGGGGTTCCAAGCGCCGTTATGCCACCGTGGGCGATGTTATCGTCGTGTCGATCAAGGAAGCGATTCCGCGCGGCAAGGTGAAGAAGGGTGACGTGATGAAGGCCGTCGTGGTGCGGGTCCGCAAGGACATCCGCCGCGCCGACGGTTCGGTCATCCGCTTCGACCGCAACGCCGCCGTCTTGATCAACAACCAGTCGGAGCCGGTCGGCACCCGTATCTTCGGGCCCGTGCCGCGCGAACTGCGTGCCAAGAACCACATGAAGATCATTTCGCTTGCGCCGGAGGTGCTGTGATGGCTGCCAAGATCCGGAAGGGTGACAAGGTCATCGTGCTGAACGGCCGCGACAAGGGCCGCACCGGCGAAGTATTCGAGGTCCGCCCCGCCGAGAACAAGGCGCTGGTGCGCGGCGTCAACATGGTGAAGCGCCACCAGAAGCAGACCCAGAACCAGGAGGGCGGCATCATCTCCAAGGAGGCGCCGATCCACCTGTCCAACGTCGCCTATGTCGGCAAGGACGGCAAGCCGACCCGCGTGGGCTTCAAGATTCAGGCCGATGGCAAGAAGGTACGCATTGCCAAGAGCTCGGGAGCAGAGATCGATGGCTGATACCTCTTACACGCCGCGCCTGCGCGCGCAGTTCGACAAGGAAATCCGCGGTAAGCTGACCGAACAGTTCGGCTATGCCAACGTCATGCAGGTGCCGCGCTTGGACAAGATTGTCCTCAACATGGGCGTCGGCGATGCTGTCAACGACCGGAAAAAGGCCGAGACCGCTGCTGGCGAACTCACGCAGATCGCCGGCCAGAAAGCGATCGTGACCTATTCGCGGATCGCGATCGCGACCTTCAAGCTGCGCGAGAACCAGCCGATCGGCTGCAAGGTCACGCTGCGCAAGGCCAAGATGTACGAGTTCATCGACCGCCTGGTGAACGTGGCGCTGCCGCGCGTGCGCGACTTCCGCGGCCTCAACCCGAAGAGCTTCGACGGCCGCGGCAACTACTCGCTCGGCATCAAGGAGCACATCATTTTCCCCGAAATCGATTTCGACAAGGTTTCGGAAGCCCGCGGCATGGACATCACGGTCTGCACCACGGCCAAGACCGACGACGAGGCGCGTGCCTTGTTGACCGCATTCAATTTCCCGTTCCGGCAGTGAGACGCAGCTAAGCCTCTCAAACGCGGAAACCCAGGAGCCAAGCATGGCAAAGAAGAGTTCGATCGAGAAGAACAACCGGCGCAAGCGGATGACGAAGAACGCCGCCCCGCAGCGTGCGAAGCTGAAGGCGATCATCGCCGACAAGACCAAGCCGATGGAAGAGCGGTTCGCGGCGACGCTGAAGCTCGCCCAGATGCCGCGCAATTCGTCGGCGACCCGGATTCGCAACCGTTGCGAACTGTCCGGCCGTCCGCGCTCGATCTATCGCAAGAACAAGCTGTCCCGCATCGCGCTCCGTGAACTCGGCTCCAAGGGCCTGGTTCCCGGGCTCGTGAAGTCGAGCTGGTAAGGAGGGTCGTCAAGATGTCAACGCACGATCCGATCTCCGATCTCATCACCCGCATCCGCAACGCGCAGATGCGCTCGAAGTCCAAGGTCTCGACCCCGGGCTCCAAGATGCGCGCCAGCGTGCTCGAAGTGCTGAAGTCGGAAGGCTATATCCGCGGCTACGCCAGCGTCGAGCACGCGTCGGGCCGTAGCGAGCTCGAGATTGAGCTGAAATATTTCGACGGCGAGCCCGTCATTCGCGAGATCGAGCGGGTCTCCAAGCCGGGCCGTCGGGTTTACGCCTCGGTGAAGAACCTGCCGCGCGTGAACAACGGTCTCGGCATTTCGGTGTTGTCGACGCCGAAGGGAATCATGGCTGACCACGACGCGCGCGACGCGAATGTGGGCGGCGAAGTTCTCTTCACGGTGTTCTGAGGAAGGAATTTAAGCCATGTCACGTGTTGGCAAACGGCCTGTGGCGATCCCGTCCGGTGTGACGGCGAGCGTCGAAGGGCAGACCGTCAAGGTGAAGGGGCCGAAGGGCCAGCTTCAGTTCATCGTGCACGACGATGTCGAGGTGAAGTTCGAGAACGGCGAGGTCAAGGTCGCGCCGAAGTTCAAGACCAACCGCGCGCAGGCCATGTACGGCACCGCGCGCGCGCAGGTCGCGAACCTGGTCGAAGGCGTCACCAAGGGCTTTGAGAAGAAGCTCGAGATCACCGGCGTCGGCTACCGCGCCGCGATGCAGGGCAAGAACCTGCAACTCGCGCTTGGCTACAGCCACGACGTTGTCTACGCGATCCCGGAAGGGATCACCATCGCGGTTCCGAAGCCGACCGAGATCACGATCACGGGCACCGATTCGCAGCGCGTCGGCCAGGTCGCCGCCGAGATCCGCGCCTACCGTCCGCCGGAGCCCTACAAGGGCAAGGGCGTGAAGTACGCCAACGAATTCATCTTCCGCAAGGAAGGCAAGAAGAAGTAACGGAGCCGGTCATGTCACTCAAGGTCACGAATGCCCGGCGCAAGCAGCGCGTGCGCAACGCGCTGCGCCGGTCGGCCAACGGACGTCCACGTCTGTCGGTGTTCCGTTCTTCGAAGCACATCTATGCCCAGGTCATCGACGACCTGAAGGGCGAGACGCTGGCTTCCGCCTCGTCGCTGGAAAAGACCATGCGCGAGGCCGGCAATACCGGCGCCAACATCGATGCGGCCAAGGCCGTCGGCAAGCTGCTGGCGGAACGCGCCGTGAAGAACGGCGTCAAGGAAGTGGTGTTCGACCGCGGCCAGTATCTCTATCACGGGCGCGTCAAAGCGCTCGCGGATGCGGCGCGCGAGAGCGGACTGAGCTTCTAACGAACCGTTTTGGAAATTTACGAGGACAGGGGCTTTCTTCCCCTAAGGATTGGAAAACACCATGGCAGGTGAACGCGAACGCGGCGGACGCGAACGGAGCAGGGATCGCGAGGAGCGCGACAGCGAGTTCGTCGATAAGCTCGTCCACATCAATCGCGTGGCGAAGGTCGTCAAGGGCGGCAAGCGCTTCGGCTTTGCTGCGCTCGTCGTGATCGGCGACCAGAAGGGCCGGGTCGGGTTCGGCCACGGCAAGGCGCGCGAAGTGCCCGAGGCGATCCGCAAAGCCACCGAATCGGCCAAGCGCAATCTGACGCGCGTGGCGCTGCGCGAAGGTCGCACGCTGCATCACGACATTGCCGGCCGTCACGGCGCCGGCCGCGTTTACCTGCGCGCCGCTCCGGCGGGTACCGGCATCATCGCCGGCGGCCCGATGCGCGCGGTGTTCGAAACGCTCGGCATCCAGGACGTGGTGGCGAAGTCGATCGGCTCGTCGAATCCCTACAACATGGTTCGCGCGACGTTCGACGCGCTGAAGCATCAGGATTCGCCGCGTTCGGTGGCCGCGCGTCGCAACATCAAGGTGTCCACGCTGCAGTCGCGCCGCGTCGGCGGCGACGCTGAAGTGGTGGCTGAATAACCGGCGCACTGACCGCGCTATTTGGAGTTAAGACGATGGCCAAGGCCGCAAAGACGATCAAGGTCGAGCAGACCGGCAGCGCGATCCGCCGCCACCACTCGCAGCGTTCGACGCTGATCGGCCTCAAGCTCAACAAGATCGGCCGGGTTTCCGAGCTTCAGGACACGCCTGAGGTTCGCGGCATGATCAGCAAGGTTCAACATCTCGTCCGCATCGTCGGCGAGAAGTAATTAAGGGGAGCGTGGTCCCGAAAAGTGGCTACCGGTTTTCGGTCGAGATCACGCGCCAAGAATAAAGGAAGCTAACGATGAAGCTCAGCGATATCGCCGACAACGCCGGCTCGCGCAAGAAGCGCATGCGCGTCGGCCGTGGCATCGGTTCCGGCAAGGGCAAGACCTCGGGCCGCGGCGGCAAGGGCCAGACCGCGCGTTCGGGCGTGCGAATCAAGGGCTTCGAGGGCGGCCAGATGCCGCTGCATCGGCGCCTGCCGAAGCGCGGCTTCAACAACATCTTCCGGCTCGACTTTGCCGAGATCAATCTGGACCGGCTGCAGGAAGCGGTCGACGCCAAGCTGGTCGACGCCAAGCAAACCGTCACCATCGAAACGCTGGTGAAGGCCGGGGTGATCCGTCGCGCCAAGGACGGCCTGCGGCTGCTCGGCCGCGGCGAACTCAAGGCCAAGCTCGCGATCGAGGTGCACGGCGCCTCGAAATCAGCGATCGAGGCGGTCGAGAAGGCCGGCGGCACGGTGAAGGTCCTGGCCCCGGCGAAGAAGGACGAGGGCGAGGCGGCGTAACATCTGCGTCATCGCCTGCTCGTGGGCAGGCGATCGGCACGTTTGACCAATGGACTTATCGAAGCCGAGCACCAAATAATGTCCGGCGTCAGCCGATTGCCCGACCGGGCGTCGGCTTTGGGGGGCGGCGGGAGAAAGCCTGAACATGGTCTCAGCAGCAGAACAACTTGCGGCAAACCTCAATTTCGGGGCCTTGGCGAAAGCCGACGAACTGAAGAAGCGCATCTGGTTCACGCTGGGTGCGCTGCTTGTTTATCGGCTCGGCACCTATATCCCGCTGCCCGGCATCGATCCCGCGGTCTGGGAGCAGGTGTTCAAGTCGCAGGCCGGCGGCATCCTCGGCATGTTCAACATGTTCGCCGGCGGCGGCATCAACCGCATGGCGATCTTCGCGCTGAACATCATGCCGTACATCTCGGCATCGATCATCATCCAGCTCCTGACCACGGTATCGCCCAAGCTCGAAGCCTTGAAGAAGGAAGGCGAGGCGGGCCGCAAGACGCTGAACCAGTACACCCGTTATCTGACGGTGATCCTGGCCGCGTTCCAGTCGTACGGCATCGCCGTCGGTCTTCAGGGCGCCGGCAACGTCGTCAGCGACCCCGGCCCGTTCTTCCTCATCTCAACGACGATCACGCTGACCGGCGGCACCATGTTCCTGATGTGGCTCGGCGAGCAGATCACCTCGCGCGGCATCGGCAACGGTATCTCGCTGATCATTCTGGCCGGCATCGTCGCCGAGCTGCCCTCGGCGCTCGCCAATATGCTCGAGCTTGGCCGCCAGGGGGCGTTGTCGACCGGGTTGATTCTCGTCGTGATCGTGATGGCGGTCGCCGTGATCGCCTTCATCGTGTTCATGGAGCGCGCGCAGCGTCGGTTGCTGATCCAGTATCCGAAGCGCCAGGTCGGCAACAAGATGTTCGAGGGTCAGTCCTCGCATCTGCCGCTCAAGCTCAACACCTCCGGCGTGATCCCGCCGATCTTCGCCTCGTCGCTGCTGCTGCTGCCGGCCACCGTTGCGAATTTCAACGCCGGCAAGGGCCCGGAATGGTTCCAGTGGTTGAATACGCAGCTCAGCCACGGCCGGCCGCTGTTCCTGTTCCTGTATTTGGCGCTGATCGTGTTCTTCGCCTTCTTCTATACCGCGATCGTGTTCAACCCGACCGAGACCGCGGACAATCTGAAGAAGCATGGCGGCTTCATCCCGGGCATCCGGCCGGGCGAGCGCACCGCGGAATATATCGACTACGTGCTGTCGCGCGTCACGGTGCTCGGCGCGATCTATCTGGCGATCGTCTGTCTGATTCCAGAAATCCTGATTTCCTACGCCTCGGTGCCGTTCTATTTCGGCGGCACCTCGCTCCTGATCGTCGTCAGCGTCACCATGGACACGGTGGCGCAGGTGCAGGGCTATCTGCTGGCCCATCAGTATGAGGGGCTGATCAGGAAATCCAAGCTAAGGGGCCGCCGCCGCTGATATCAGCGCAAAAACGCGGTCCGAGTTTCAATAAAAGGGTGGGCGGCGTTTCGCTCACCAAGCCGGGGGGCGAATAGTCATGAGATTGATCCTTTTGGGTCCGCCAGGTGCGGGCAAGGGGACCCAGGCGCAGCGGCTCGTCCAGAAGTACGGCATCGTCCAGCTCTCGACCGGCGAGATGCTGCGGGCGGCGGTCGTGGCCCAGACGCCGATCGGCCTGCAGGCCAAGGACATCATGGCCAGCGGTTCGCTGGTGCCGGATGAGATCGTGATCGGGATCATTTCCGATCGTCTCGACGAGCCCGACATGAAGAACGGGTTCATCCTCGACGGCTTTCCGCGCACGGTGCCGCAGGCGGCCGCCCTCGACGAACTCCTGAAGAAGAAGCACATCAAGCTCGATGCTGTGATCGAGCTGCGCGTCAACGAGAGCGCGCTGCTGGATCGCGTCGAGACGCGGGTGGCCGAGATGCGGGCCCGCGGCGAGGAAGTGCGAATCGACGACACCCCGGAAGTGCTGTCGAAGCGGCTGGCGAGCTACCGCTCGATGACCGAGCCGCTGATCCACCATTATTCCGAGCGTCGGAAGCTCGCCACCGTTGACGGGATGATGACCATCGAGCAGGTTACCCGGGAGGTGAACCGGATCCTGGCTGCCGTCGGTGCGGTGGAACCCAAGGGGGCTGCAAAGGCCTCGGCGCCGGCCCGGAAGGCCCCCGGGGCCGCCAGGAAGACCGCTGGGCGCGCGGGCAAAAAGCCAGCCAAAACAGCCAAGAAGGCGGCTAAATCGACGCGTAAGGCCGCTAAACCGGCATCGAAGGCTGCCAAGAAGTCAGCCAAGAAGGCGGGCCGGAAGGCAGCCTCGCCGGCCAGGGGGCGAACCGCCGGGAAGGCCAAAAAGGCGGCAAAAAGTACCGCCAAGAAGGCGGCCAAAAAGCTCACGAAAAAGCGAGCTAAGCGATAGAGGCGGTTGACGAAACCGAGTTGAATCCTTTAATAAGCCCCGCATCCAAGTCGGATAGTTTTTTGACGATGCCGGGCCCCGAAGCAGATGAGGGGAAGGGCTTCGTATTCGCGTTTGCGGAAACCCGCCCGATAGCAAGAACTTAAAAGCCGCTCCGCGAGGGACCGGCGACAGGAGAGAAGTCCGTGGCCCGTATTGCCGGCGTGAATATCCCGACCAACAAGCGCGTCCTGATCGCGCTCCAGTACATCCATGGAATCGGCCAGAAGAACGCGGCCGAGATCATCGAGAAGGTCAAGATCCCGGAGGATCGTCGCGTCAGCCAGCTGAGCGACCAGGAAGTCCTGCAGATCCGCGAAGTGATCGACCGCGACTATCTCGTCGAAGGTGACCTTCGCCGTGAGACTGGCATCAACATCAAGCGTCTGATGGACCTCGGCTGCTATCGCGGCCTGCGTCATCGTCGCGGCCTGCCGGTGCGCGGCCAGCGCACCCACACCAATGCGCGCACGCGCAAGGGCCCGGCCAAGTCGATCGCCGGCAAGAAGAAGTAATTTTTCGAATAGCGAGCGGGAGGTGGCGAGTAGAAATATTCGCCGCTCATCGTTCGTTCTTAGGTGTAGCCGCTGGCAGTACGGCGGCGTTTGAGATCATAGGAAGGTTTTAGGAATGGGCAAGGAAGCCACCCGCGTACGCCGTCGCGAGCGCAAAAACATCGCTTCGGGTATCGCGCACGTCAATTCGTCGTTCAACAACACGACCATCACCATCACCGATGCGCAGGGCAACACCATTGCCTGGTCCTCGGCCGGCACGATGGGCTTCAAAGGCTCGCGCAAGTCGACCCCCTATGCCGCGCAGGTCGCGGCCGAAGACGTTTCCAAGAAGGCGCAGGAACACGGCATGCGCACGCTGGAAGTTGAAGTGGCCGGCCCCGGTTCGGGCCGTGAATCGGCGCTTCGTGCGCTGCAGGCGGCGGGCTTCACCGTGACGTCGATCCGTGACGTGACGACGATCCCGCACAATGGCTGCCGTCCGCGCAAGCGCCGGCGTGTTTGATATCCGGTTGCGGGCGGCGGGCGTCGCCTTGCGATTGGTCTTGGAATTTTGACTGCCGCGGACTGATCCGCGGTCTCCAGCGCCGGTGATTTGAAGCAGATTGACCGGCCGGTCCATTGACCCGAAGGGGTGACACAGTGACGATCCAGAAGAATTGGCAAGAACTCATTCGACCGAACAAGTTGCAGGTAACGCCGGGCTCCGATGCGACCCGGTTTGCCACCGTCGTCGCCGAGCCGCTCGAGCGCGGTTTTGGCCAGACGCTGGGTAACGCCCTGCGCCGCATCCTGCTGTCGTCGCTGCAAGGCGCCGCCGTGCAGTCGGTGCACATCGACGGCGTGCTGCACGAGTTCTCCTCGATCGCGGGCGTTCGCGAGGACGTCACCGACATCGTGCTCAACATCAAGGACATCGCGATCAAGATGCAGGGCGAAGGCCCCAAGCGCATGGTCGTGAAGAAGTCCGGCCCGGGCGCCGTCACCGCCGGCGACATCCAGACCGTCGGCGACGTCGTCGTGCTCAATCCCGATCTTCAGCTCTGCACGCTGGACGAGGGCGCGGAAATCCGCATGGAGTTCACGGTCGCCTCCGGCAAGGGCTACGTCGCCGCCGAGCGTAACCGCCCCGAAGATGCGCCGATCGGCCTGATCCCGGTCGATAGCCTGTTCTCGCCCGTGCGCAAGGTCTCCTACAAGGTCGAGAACACCCGCGAGGGCCAGATCCTCGACTACGACAAGCTGACCATGACGATCGAGACCAACGGCGCGATCTCGCCGGAAGATGCGGTGGCCTATGCCGCCCGCATCTTGCAGGATCAGCTCAACGTGTTCGTGAACTTCGAAGAGCCGCGCAAGGAAGTCACACAGGAGATCATCCCCGATCTCGCGTTCAACCCTGCGTTCCTCAAGAAGGTTGACGAGCTCGAACTGTCGGTGCGTTCGGCGAACTGCCTGAAGAACGACAACATCGTCTACATCGGCGATCTCGTGCAGAAGTCGGAAGCGGAAATGCTGCGCACCCCGAACTTCGGCCGCAAGTCGCTGAACGAAATCAAGGAAGTGCTGGCCCAGATGGGTCTGCATCTCGGCATGGAAGTGCCGGGCTGGCCGCCGGAGAACATCGACGAGCTGGCCAAGCGCTTCGAGGATCATTACTGATTCGAAAATTGTCGTCGTGGCCGGGGAAGCCCGGCCATTACGTTCTTGGGCGAACGCAGGCAGCCCACCTGAGCAACATGTCCGACGAACCGTCGCGACGAAAACAAGACAAGGAATATTCCAATGCGTCACGGCAAGGTTCATCGCAAGCTCAACCGCACCGCCGAGCATCGCAAGGCGATGTTCGCCAACATGTGCGCTGCGCTGATCAAGCACGAGCAGATCGTCACCACGCTGCCGAAGGCCAAGGAGCTTCGCCCGATCGTCGAGAAGCTTGTCACCCTCGGCAAGAAGGGCGGTCTCTCCATGCGCCGCCAGGCGATCTCGGAAATGCGCGACAAGGATCAGGTCAAGAAGTTGTTCGATGTGCTGGCGCCTCGCTACAAGGATCGTCAGGGCGGCTACACCCGCATCATCAAGGCCGGCTTCCGCTACGGCGACAACGCGCCGATGGCCGTGATCGAGTTCGTCGACCGCGACGTCGATGCCAAGGGTCTCGATTCCGGTCCGGTTCAGGAAAAGCAAGCCGAGGCGGCGTAAGCTTTGCTTCCTCGCGAAATTCAAAAGCGGCGCCTTTGAGCGTCGCTTTTTTGTTGGAGAGCGCGCTACGCTTTTTCCAATACCAAAAACAAAGGGCCGCCCCTCGGGGCGGCCCTTTCATTTGGTCGTTCACCAGTGCCGATAGTAGCTGCGATGATATCTCGGACCATAGTAGCGCGGGCCGCCATAATAGGAGTAAGCCGGACGATATACGCGACGGACGTAGGGACCACCGTAGTAGCCGCCATAGTAAGCCGGCGCATATCCGCCACCGTAGTAGGCCGGCGCGTAGCCGCCGCGGTAATAACCGTAGCCCGGGCCATATCCGTACCCAGGACCGTAGGCGTATGCGTTCGAGGCCAATCCGCCGATCACCGCACCCGCGATCAGGCCACCGGCCAAGCCCGGGCCCCAGCCGCCTCCGCGCCAGTGAGCTTCCGCTGGCGCGGGTGCTGCTATCGCCGTCAAACCCAGGACCGCTGCTGCGGCCAAAACCAAAGGTGCCTTCCTCATGGACCACTCCTTTCCGTAAACAGGCAACCGATCAACACGAACGGGTGCAGTTTGTTGCTTTGATTGCGAGTTCTGAACCTCTTCATCCCGCAGATTTAACATTCATGAATGGTTGTTCAGGACGGCGCTGAAGGGGCTTCCCGCCGCATGCGTGAGAGGATCGTCAATTTCTTCCTGCTTTGGAACTCAATGCTCCGTGAGCATTTGCCATGGGGGACGTGACACGACCGCGCACCGCCGCGGGAACGCCGGGGGGAACTTTTGGCGGCATCATGCGTTGACAAGCATGGAAAATTTCGAGCATCGAGAGAAACCGCCGATCACGAAGGAAGAGCGTGAGGCGAAAAAGGAACGGGCGCGACAGGAAGCCGAAATAGCTATTGCCGCGCGCAAGAAGCAGGATGAGGCTTTCCGCGCCAATTTCCAGCGTCTCAAAGCCGAGCGGCAAGCCCGCGAGGCGGCAGAAGCGAAATCATAGCGTAGCGCTGCGCTTCGGTGGTGTCACGAGGGTCTTGATGTACCCCTCGTGACTGCAAAGGCTCCCGGCTCCGGCATGGGAGCCTTTTTGCGTTACGTCATTCTCAGCGGGCCTGTGACGCCGTTGATCGGCTACCACCCCTCCAGCACGATCTTGCCGCGCGATCTGCCGCTTTCCAGCAGCGCGTGCGCCCGCTTCAGATTGGCCGCGTTGATCGTTCCGAACGTCTGGTCGAGGGTGGTGCGCAGCACGCCCTTGTCGATGAGGTCGGCGACGTCGTTGAGCAGGTGATGCTGTGCGATCATATCCGGTGTCCGGAAAGAAGAGCGCGTGAACATCGATTCCCAATGCACCGAGATCGCCTTGCCCTTGAACGCGCTCATGGTGAATTCCGGGGGATCGTCGATCAGGCCGAATTTGCCTTGCGGTGCCATGAGATCCGCGATCGATTTGTAGTGCTGGTCGGTGAAGGTGAGGCTGGCGACGAGGGCGACCGGCGGCAGTTTCAGCTTCTCGATCTGCTCCTTCATCGGCTTGCCGTGGTCGATCACGGCATGGGCGCCAAGATCAAGGCACCATTTCTGCGACTCAGGCCGCGTCGCGGTCGCGACCACCGTCAACCCGGTGAGGCGGCGCGCGAGCTGGATCAGGATCGAGCCGACGCCACCGGCGCCGCCGGTGATCAGCAGCGTGCGCGGATCGACGCTCTTGCCCGGCACCGCGCCGAGCCGGTCGAACAGCAATTCCCAGGCGGTGATCGAGGTCAGCGGCAGCGCCGCGGCCTGCGCGAACGACAGCGATTTCGGCTTGCGGCCGACGATGCGCTCGTCGACCAGATGGAATTCCGCGTTGGTGCCCTGACGCAGAATCGAGCCGGCGTAGAACACCTCATCGCGAGGTTTGAACAGGGTCACGTCCGGCCCGACGGCATCGACGATGCCCGCGGCGTCATAGCCCAGGATCTTGGTTTCGCCCTCGGGCGGGGCCGCACGCTTGCGGACCTTGTAGTCGACGGGGTTGGCGGAGATCGCCTTGATCGCGACGCGGATATCGCGGCCCTTCGGCTCCGGCTTGGCAGCCTCGAAATCGAACAGCGAATCCGCATCCTCGATGGGGAGTGATTTTTTGTAGCCGACGGCCTTCATGCCCGTGTCTCCTGGCTGGCTGAATTGTTGACGGACTAACTGTCGCGCTGGCATCGAAATGGCAAGTACTGTAAATTGGGGGAACTAGTCCCTGTTTGGATACTATTGGGGAAAATTCGGGAAACTGTCATGAAGCGGCGAAATTTTGCCCATCGGCCCGGCTGCGCAGTCGAGGCGACGCTGGACCTGATCGACGGCAAGTGGAAGGGCGTTATTCTGTTTCACCTGCAGGCCGGCACCCAGCGCTTTGGCGAGTTGCGGCGGCGGATGCCTGGGATTACCCAACGCATGCTGACCAAGCAGCTCCGCGCGCTCGAGGACGACAAGCTCGTGATCCGCAAGGTCTACGCCGAGGTGCCGCCGCGGGTCGAATACACGCTGTCCGAGATCGGCGAGAGCCTGCGGCCGGTGATCGAGACGCTGCGGGCCTGGGGCGAAGGCCATCAGGAACGGCTATCCTGTGCGCCGGCGCCCGACGCCGTCACGACGCCTGACCGCGCGGCCTGACGGCTGCCGGTATTGTGTCCACTTTGTCTTCTATCGTTGCAGCCGCGCGACTATATGTGTGGCGCCAAATTCCAGGATTTCGCATGAACTTGATCCGCTCCTTCGCCCTGCTGCTGGCTTCCGTGGTCGTCGCAACGCCTGCGCTGGCGCAGGATCGCCGCGTGCCGGCCTCCGGCGCCGAATTGCGGCTGTCCTACGCGCCGATCGTGCAGCGCGCGCAGCCGGCGGTGGTGAACGTCTATGCCGCCAAGACCGTTCAGAACCGTAATCCGCTGATGGACGACCCGCTGTTCCGCCGCTTCTTCGGCGTGCCCGGGCAGCAGCCGGAGCAGATGCAGCGCTCGCTCGGCTCGGGCGTGATGGTCGATGCTTCCGGCCTCGTCGTCACCAACAACCACGTCATCGAGGGCGCCGATCAGGTGAAGATCTCGCTCGCTGACAAGCGGGAATTCGAAGCCGAGATCGTGCTCAAGGACAGCCGCACCGATCTGGCCGTGCTGCGCGTCAAGGACGGAAAAGAGAAGTTCGCCACGCTGGATTTTGCCAATTCCGATGAATTGCTGGTCGGCGACATCGTGCTCGCGATCGGCAACCCGTTTGGCGTCGGCCAGACCGTGACCCACGGAATCGTATCGGCGCTGGCGCGGACGCAGGTCGGCATCACCGACTACCAGTTCTTCATCCAGACCGATGCCGCGATCAATCCCGGCAATTCCGGCGGCGCGCTGCTCGACATGACCGGCAAGCTCGCCGGCATCAACACCGCGATCTTCTCGCGCTCCGGCGGTTCGCAAGGCATCGGCTTTGCGATTCCCTCGAACATGGTGCGCGTCGTCGTGGCGTCCGCCAAGAGCGGCGGCAAGGCGGTGAAGCGGCCGTGGCTGGGGGCGAAGCTGCAGGCGGTGACGCCCGAAATCGCCGAGACGCTGGGACTGAAACTGCCGAACGGCGCCTTGATCGCCAATGTCGCGCCGAACAGCCCGGCCGCCCGCGCCGGCCTGAAACCGTCGGATCTGATCGTCGCGGTCGAAGGGCAGACGATCGACGATCCCAACGCGTTCGACTATCGCTTTGCCACGCGGCAACTCGGCGGCTCGGCGCAGATCGACGTGCAGCGTTCTGGCAAGACCGTGAAATTGACCGTACCGCTGGAGACCGCGCCCGACACCAACCGCGAGGAAATCGGTCGGTCCGGGCGCTCGCCGTTCCAGGGCGCCAAGGTCGCCAATATTTCGCCGGCGATTGCCGACGAGTTGCGTCTGGATTCGCAGACCGAGGGCGTCGTGGTGATCGACCTTGCCGACGGCGGCACCGCCGCCAGCGTCGGCTTTCAGAAGGGCGACATCATCCTGGCCGTCAACAATCAGAAGATCGGCAAGACCAGCGATCTCGACAAGGCGTCCAAAGCGGGAGCCAGGCTTTGGCGTATCGTGGTGGTGCGCGGAGGCCAGCAGATCAACGTGACGCTGGGCGGATGAGTCCCAAGCAACCGCGCGAGGCAGCCAACCTCTTCGCTGCGGCGGGGATGGAGGAGGATGCGCCGCGCCCGCTGCCCGACCGGCTGCGCCCGCGCGCGCTCGCCGATGTCGTCGGACAGGATCACATCCTCGGTCGTGACGGCGCGCTGACGCGCATGCTGGAGACGCGCACGCTGGGCTCGCTGGTGTTCTGGGGCCCGCCCGGCACCGGCAAGACCACGGTGGCGCGTTTGCTCGCCGATACCACCGAGCTGCATTTCGAGCAGATTTCCGCGGTATTTTCCGGCGTTGCCGACCTCAAGAAAGTGTTCGACGCGGCGCGGGCCCGGCGGGAGATGGGCAAGGGCACGCTGCTGTTCGTCGACGAGGTGCATCGGTTCAACCGCGCCCAGCAGGATTCGTTTCTGCCCGTGATGGAGGACGGCACCGTGGTGCTGGTCGGCGCCACCACCGAAAATCCGTCGTTCGAACTCAACGCCGCGCTCTTATCGCGTGCGCGCGTGCTGGTGTTTCACTCGCTCGAGGCCGCCGCGATCGAAAAATTGTTCGCGCATGCCGAGAAGGCCGAGGGCCGAAAGCTGCCGCTCGATGCGGAGGCGCGCGCCGTGCTGGTGCGGATGGCCGATGGTGACGGCCGCGCCTCGCTGACGCTGGCCGAGGAAGTCTGGCGCGCCGCGCGCGAGGACGAAATCTTCAACGCCGTGCAATTGCAGGAAATCCTGCAGCGCCGCGCGCCGATCTACGACAAATCCGCCGACGGCCATTACAACCTGATCTCGGCGCTGCATAAATCGGTGCGCGGCTCCGATCCGGACGCGGCGCTGTATTACCTGGCGCGCATGCTGGACGCCGGCGAGGATCCGCTGTTCTTGGCGCGGCGCGTGGTGCGGATGGCGGTGGAGGACATCGGCCTGGCCGATCCGCAGGCGCTCGCCGTGTGCAACGCTGCCAAGGATGCCTACGACTTCCTGGGTTCGCCCGAGGGCGAACTGGCGATCGCGCAGGCCGTGATCTATCTCGCCACCGCGCCGAAATCCAACGCCGCCTACAAGGCCTTTGGCGCGGCGATGCGCACGGCAAAGGAAGGGGGCTCGCTGCTGCCGCCAAAGCATATCTTGAACTCGCCGACCAAGCTGATGAAGTCGGAAGGCTATGGTTCCGGCTACGAATACGACCATGACGCGCCCGACGCCTTCTCCGGGCAGGACTACTTTCCGGAAGCATTGGGGCGGCAAACCTTCTACGATCCGCCCGACCGCGGTTTTGAGCGCGAAATTCGCAAG
>CADEDX010000045.1:0-13999 GCA_902826195.1 uncultured Bradyrhizobium sp.
GGTGCGAGGCCAGCATGCCCGGCGCCAGCGGTCGTCCGCTGCCGCCATCGGCCTCGGCGGGTGCCTGCCGCAGCGCGCGGCCCAACACGCGCTCGATCTCCGCGCGCGGCAGGCCGCCGGGCCGCAACAGCATCGGCTCGCCGAAGCAACCGACGATGGTGGATTCGACGCCGACGGCGACCGGTCCACCATCGACGATCAGGTCGATCCGCCCTGCAAGATCGCTCTCGACATGGGCCGCCGTGGTCGGCGAAACGTGGCCCGAGATATTGGCCGACGGCGCCACCACCGGGCCGCCGAACGCGCGCAAGATCTCGTGCGCCACCGGATGCGCGGGGATCCGGATCGCGACCGTGTCGAGGCCGGCGGTGGCGAGGTCGGCGACCGCGCAATTTTCCACCTTCGGCAGCACCAGCGTCAGCGGACCCGGCCAGAACGCCTCGGCCAGCGCCGCCGCCGCCGCGTCGAACTGCGCGATCCTGCGGGCCGCCGCGAGATCGCCGACATGGGCGATCAGCGGGTTGAAGGCGGGCCGTCCCTTGGCCTGGTACAGGCAGGCGATCGCGGCCGGATTGGCCGCGTCGGCGCCGAGGCCATAGACGGTCTCGGTCGGGAACGCGACCAGCCCGCCCCCGGCCAGCGCACGCGCCGCTGCCGCCACGGCGGCCTCGCTGGCAGGCAAAATCTGGGTTTTCAGGCCAACATTCACGGTGATTAATTTCCTTTGAATCGGCTGCTTGCGGTGGCCGAAACCCAAGGCTATAAGCCGCGTTCCAAGTCGGAGTGTGGCTCAGCCCGGTAGAGCACTGCGTTCGGGACGCAGGGGTCGCAGGTTCGAATCCTGCCACTCCGACCAATATTTCAAGTACTTATAGTTTCGATGTTTTTTCTGCGCAACGAAAAGCGCAACGATTTGCGGCGCGGCAGCTATTCCCATCGATCTTAGGCTCACGCAAAAGGCCTTGAAGAGCGAGATGCCCGATGACTCCGGCAGCTCGACGATGGGGAACGCGAGGAAAATAGCCAAGGCGCGACGTCGCGCGCGAATTGACGCCTAGACTAGGTTAGGCTTGGCGGCACGCGACGAAAAGGGCGCCAGCTCAGCGCCTTCCTCCGAACGCCTCGGCAGCCGCTTCCTGGAAGTCGGGATGGTGGTGACCATAATTGGCCTCCAGTTGCTCAACTGTCATCCCGAGCCAGCCGGCGGCTTCCCACATGTCCACGCCCGCTTGCATCAGCCAGGTTGCTGCTGTGTGACGCAGCGAGTGGCGCACCACATCGTCGCCCAGCCCAGCATCTTCCAGAATGCTTTCCCAAGCTGATCGGATTTTGCCGGCGAGCGGTTGGCCATCGTGCATACGGTTCACGACGAACCGGATTTGCTCGCCATCCTTCATTAGGCCCGCTGCGCGGAGTTCCTGCGTTCGGGTGTTGTCGATCTTCTGCCAGCGCGCTAGGTGAGGACGCAGTCGGCTGGCGATCTTCGCTGGAGGGCGGCGCTTTTTGGTTGATCGCTCCAAGGCCCCTTTGCCCTGATAGACCATGGCGTCGAGGTTCATCCACGGATGGGTTGTGGTCGGTAGCCACTGTGTGCGGCGGATCGTCTCTTCGCGGCGGGCGCTGTAGATGCCAACCAGGATGAAGCGCGCAGATGGATAGCGGCGGAGGATGATCCACCGTTCGCGTCGCAAGAGCGTGCCGTCTTCCCTGCGTTTCCAGCTCCCGCGCTCATTGTCCCACACATAGCCGATCGCCGCACCGAGCATACGTGCGGCTTCATTGCGTGTCAGCCAGCGGTGACGCCCTTCTGCCTTCGAAGGCAGGGTGATCTTTGGCACGACGCTAAGCGTGTGCTCAGCGTGATACCCGTTGACGGCAGCCCGCAAATCCTCAAGCCGGCGTCGAGCGGTTTGGTCTGAGACCATACCGTTGCGCGGCTTGACATTGGCTTTCCGGTTTTTGTCATTCGGTGTGCCCGTGGACCAGTCTACGAAATCGCGGCACAGCTGGGCTTTAAGCTCGCTGACCGTCTTGTCGCCAAAGAAGTTGTTGAGGTCGAGCAGACGAATGAGCAGTAGATCGTGCTGCGCCCATGCGCGGTGGTCGTTCTTATCCTTGGGGCGTTTTGAAATCTCGTAGGCGGCGAGAACGTCAGCTATGGCGAGGACGCTGGGGTTAGTGGCGCCGATTGTGCTGGTGTGCCGCTCGCCGATGTAGGTTTCGAGCGCTTTCGCAGCGCCATCAATGTCATCGCGGCTGCAGCCTGTGCGGATCTGCCGGCCCCGGTCGAGGATGAGCCAGGTTTCATCATCTGCTCTGAACCAGAGTCGAGGTGGCTTGGCTTTGCGGCCCGGCATGATGGCTTCACCAATTTGCGGATGGCACGAGGCGTTGTCAGAGCCTTGCCTGCCACTTTGGCGATTTCAAGAGTCCCCACGGCCGATGCCCTGCGCAACGATGATACTGTCAACGGTCCTTGCGGAAAGAACACGGCGGCAGCTTCGACAAGGGTCATGACCTCGTCCTCATCCCATTGGGCGGGGTCGGGTCGTGCTTTCGCGCGACCAAGCTTGTCGATGTTTCGCTTGGGCATGTGCTGGACGCGGTACCGATGAATTCGTGAGATCTTCGCCTCTGTCGTTCAACGGTACGCGGAATCTGCTCTTCGCGAAGCCTCCTGCCTCGGCTGATGCGGCAATCGGCGATTTCCGAGTGCAAATTGGACGATCGGAGACGCTTAATTATCTGGTCCCAGCTTCGAGCCATGGTGCGCCCACCAAGCCTTTCGAGAACTTAGCCCGTTTCATCGTTTGAGAAGCGCAGCTAACACGGTTCTCGCCCTCGACAGTCTCTCCCTCATCGGAGGGAAGCTCAACGTCTCGGCGCTCTTGTTCAAAAACTTCGGTGACGCGCGTCTGCCTAAAACGCATGAACCCGAAGTTAAAGCGGCACTCGAAAATGTCGAGCGCCAGCTTGTCTTCTGCCGTGCCGTCGATTGCAAAGAGAGCTGCAAAGTCCCGTAGGATTGTGCGGCGGACAAGGTCGGCGTTCGAAACGCCGGAATCGACTTTCTTGTTGAGATTGGCCTTGCAGCGTTCGAGCAGAAGGGGAAGCACGGTGTTCAAGGCGACTTCATCACCGGTACTTTTTGCATGTCGAATGAGGTGCACGAGACACTCAGAGGGAAGATACTGCCCTTCCTTGCGGTCCCTTACTCTTGCGCGTTGACGAAGCGTGTCCAGGTTCTGGCCGATGGCGATGTCGATGGCCGCCTCAATAGGCGGTGGCCGCGTGTAAAGCGTCCCATCGTCTTCTTTCGTCTTCGACAGTGGTTGGGCCATGGTGCCCCCTTTGCCAGCAACGTTCCCGGGCGCGTTCGCCACCCGGTCTGACGCTCCAATCGCGGCTGGCGGCTGAAACCGGAAAGGGAAGGACCAGAATTTTTTCAAAAACTCTGTGGAGGAGGGCGATGTTGCACCTTTAGATTGTATCTTAGCACTATTTCGCGATTTGAGCCGCTTTGGCTAGCCTCGTTCTTGGATCGGCCAAAGCATCGGCCAAATGTTAACGACTACGTTGGAATATCTAATTATATCAATGCTTTAATATCTATCAGATCGGCCATTATGTCACTGAGGCTCAGCGTCACGATCGGCCAATAGATCGGCCAATTGCATTAAAAAACGACAAAAAGTGTAATACTATCAGTATATTGTATTTAGATGGGACAGGCCAGTGACCGAAGAAACCCGGCAACGGATTGAGCCGACGCGCCC
Source organism: uncultured Bradyrhizobium sp. (assembly GCA_902826195.1). GTDB lineage: Bacteria > Pseudomonadota > Alphaproteobacteria > Rhizobiales > Xanthobacteraceae > Bradyrhizobium. Next base: position 3,777 of record CADEDX010000045.1, read on the forward strand.
TGAAGAGACGCCGGAGGCCATCACCGACGTTATCGCCGATCTTTCAGCGGCCTCTGCGCGGCTTGGCAAAGGCATGGACGGGTATGGTCCATCAAGACGGCAACGCCAAGCTTCTATTTCGCACGGAGCGCTGTCGGGGTCGTCTGTACCAACTTCAGCGACTTCCATGTTCTCCACCGTCGCCTTGTATTTCTTGAAATGATCCGATTCGAGGTGAGCCTCGTACGCTTTCTTGTCGCGGTAGATTTCGAAGACCTTCACGTGGTTCGGCTCGTCCTTTTCGGATACCGCGTAGAGCACCAGGGCGCCCGGCTCTTTTCGGATTGCAGCGTAAGGAGACATCTCTAGAAACTGCTGCACCATCGATCATTTAATCCAGCTTGATACCGGTATTACGAATCAGTGGACCCCATCGAGAGTGATCCTGTTGAATCAACGCTCGGAACTCCTCGGGCGATCGGATCAACGGCGTGAAGCTGAGCTTCTCGAGTCGCTGACGAAAATCGGCATCTCTCAGGATGATCTCCAGTTCTCGATTAATCCGTGAAACGACCGGTGCTGACGTTTTTGCAGGCGCCACAAGACCGATCCAGGCTTCAGCCTGTGCCGAGGGAAAACCGGCTTCTGCTACGGTTGGCACAGCCGGGAGTTCGGATTCTCGCGCTTTTCCCGTCACCACCAGCACCTTGACCGAACCTGCCTTCACGTGTGGCGCAATAATGGTGGGTGCATCGACAAAAAGTTGGACGTCGCCGCGTATCACGGCGGTCATCCCGTCGACGCCCGATCTGTGGGGCACAATGGTCACCTTGATGCCCGCAGCGTTGGCAAGAAGCAGCGCGAAGAGATGCGGCGGCGAGCCAACTTGCGTTGTTGCGACGAGAACAGCACCGGGTTCAGCCTTTGCGAGGCTGACAAATTCGCCGAAGTTGTTAGCTGCGAAGGCCGGATGAGCAGCCATCGCCATGCAGCCGACCGCAAGCGTCCCAACCGGTTCCAGATCCCGTTGCGGATCGTAAGGAAGGTTCGAATAGACGTAGCTGTTGAAAACCGCCTGGGACATTGTTGCGAGCGCGAGGTGATGACCATCTGGCTCACTTGCAATCGTGCTACTGATTGCCAGGGTGCCCCCCGCCCCCGGGCGATTGTCCACCAGCACAGGCTGCCCCAGCGCGGGCGACAGTCGGTCTGCGACTACTCGCGCGAGCGTATCCGGGACGCTTCCGGCTGCGCCGCCGACGAGAAGTCTGATCGGTCTGCCCGGAAACGTTTGCGCCAAGGTGCGGCCCGAAAGAAGCGCCGCCGGGAGCGCCAGCGTCATCGATAATGCTTGTCTCCTCGTTATGGTGCCGATCATACGGCATTCTCCCAGGTCACGTTGGCTTCAATCCTTAAGGCGATGTTGCGAACTGTCGCGCAATTCGGTGTTGTGGGCAGCGGCGATGCGCCACGAACCGTGGCGTCGAGCCAAAAGCCAGGTGAACACTCCGGATCGCGGTGAGTGCGACCGGCCTTCGACAGTGCAATCGCCGACTGTCGTCCATTCAAGGTGAACAACGCAAAGCTCACCGTTCAGCGTGCGCAGGCGATGCCGCGCATTCGACCAGCGGCTATTCCTCATATTCCGTCGATGGATCTGGGCGTGCCAGTCCGCGAATTCCTGCGCGCCTTGCAGCCATCGGCCAGCGACGGTGACAAAATCGACATCCGGTTCGACGAGTTCTGCCAAGGCCGCCGGATTATGAGCGTTCCAAGCATCTTGCCATCGGCATACGATTTGCCGAACATGCTCGTCAATCTCTGGGAGTGACTGAGCGTCGGCAGATGTGAGCGATTTCGGTATCATCACGAAATGCTACAACGAGCGGCCTGGCAGATCGATGCCAGATTCGGCATTTGATAGATGCTAATTCGCGAACAATCTCGCGCGAACTCGAAACGGCGAACTTATGGACAAACTTCGATCACTTAAGTTCTTCTGCCGAGTTGTGGAGATGAAGTCGTTCGCATCCGCAGCTCATGCGATGAACGTCCCACCTTCCGTCGTCAGCAGGGTCATCTCGGCCCTTGAGGCCGATTTGAAATGCGCGCTCTTCAATAGATCGACGCGGAAGCTCGCGCTGACCGAGGGAGGGGCCGCGTATTACGGACGCTGCCGTCAGCTGCTGATCGAGCTCGAGGAGAGTGACTCACTGGCGCGCAAAGACAGCACGCAGGCGAGCGGAACCCTGAGGATCGGATGCCATCCTGCCTTTCGGATGGTGTTGGGTCGCGGGCTCGGCGCGTTCCGGATCGCCAACCCGGAAGTCGATGTGGAACTTGTGGTGACGAATTCGCCGGCATCGTTGCTCAACGAGGGTCTGGACGTCGTGCTGATGGTCGGGAGAGTCGCCGACTCGAGCTTCATTGCAACGCAGCTCGGCTGGACATCGCTGATCACATGCGCGGCGCCAAGCTACCTGGATCGGCACGGCCGACCACGCGAGCCGCACGATTTGCGTAGTCATGCCGCTGTCATTCCAGGACGGCGCGACGAAGACCCGTTCACGCGCTGGACGTTTGCGAAGCGAGCGAAGCGTCAGACCGTGGTGCTCCGGGTGGCGGTTGTCGTCCGCGATGGGGTGGGCCTCACCGACGCTGCGATCGGGGAAGCCGGAGTTGCGCAGATCTACGACATGTCAGCGCGGCCGCACCTCAAGAAAAAGGAGCTGGAGCAACTGCTCGTCGACTGGTCATCCAAACGACAACCGATCTACGCGGTATTTCCGAGCCGGCGGAATGTCCCTGCCAAGGTGCGTGTATTTATGACGTTCGCGCGACGGCTCTTGCTCGATCAAGGCAAAAGCGAAGTTGATCCGTAATTGTCCGGTCCTGGCGAATTTTGTTACAGAAGTCGGTTGAGACACTCCGCGAAGCGTGATTCCGTTGTGGTGACGCGATTCTCGGCGAGGTCGATCCATGATGGCCTATTCGGCATTCGGTGCGATTACTGCCTGATCTCCGCCGTGCTGTTGATGTTCGCAAATCGCCCGCGAGCCGCCTAATCGCTTCACCTTCTGCGAACGTGGCGCCGGGGTCGCTCGACTTTCGGGCTGGGCGTACCTGGCGAAACGACACGGCCGGGTCAGCCGCCGTGTCGCACGTGTGGTCAAGGCAGGAAGTTTGGGCGTCCGAGCGACTCGACGCCGGCCAAAAGCGGGTCATTGCCGACCGACACGGCCAGGGAGCGACCTTCGCTGAGCTAGCAAAGGAATACGGGCGTTGGTGTCGGCACGATCTGGAGGTCGCTTCAACCCGAAACCAGCGCGGCGGCGTAGAGGCGAATGAACGAGCAGATGTCGACCATTCAGCAGATGCGGGAGCACGTTGTTAAGCTGTGCGCGGACCGCGGCGTTGTTTATTCATGGTGTCGGCGACCTACGCAGGCTTGGGCTTCGCAGGACCTGGAAGAGGTTTGCATCCCCCTATCAAGTCGGCAATCTCATACGCGACCGCCCTGCACGAACTGGGGCACATCCTAGGCCGGCATCAGCAAAGCAAACGTTCGATGTTGATAGAACGATACGCTTGGCGTTGGGCCAGACAAAACGCCCTTGTCTGGACTCCCGCCATTGAGCGCTGCACTGTCACATCCCTACGCTTTGCCCCTGAAGAAAGCAGAGGATCTGGCAAGGGCCGCAGACGGACCGCGCGCTAAATGACTGCGACTAAGGCCAAAGCCAGCTCGGCTCCGGCGTCGGTAAACAGCACCAGTGCGGCAAGTGTTCCGGCATAGAGAATGGAGACAGTGGTGATCAAAGCGGTCATTGGATTTCCCCGTGTTGCACAGGAAGGCTGAGCTTGGATTGTTTCAGGATTGCTTCGCGTGCCGATAGACCGGCTTCGTTCACGAGACAGTGACGCGGGTCACCATGACTCAGAATAGCTCACTGATTGACGTTTGCGTTTGAGCTAGGTCGGGTACCGGCCAGTCACCAAAACGCACCGGAGATTCTCGCAGAGTCACGAGGGGCCTTTTGCCAGGAGGTTTAGGGGCGGGAGGTCCATGAACCCGAGCCAAGCGCCAAGGCTGACCACGATTAGGACAACGACGATCAGTGTCACGTCGATGGTCAACCAAAAAGACATTTGCTTCGGATGCTGCTCGTCCATTTTCCGCGCCTCTTTGCGCTACTTGGACAGGGTAGGCCAGTTTGGCGCGCAACAAAAGGTAAAGCAGATCAAATCTTGCCGGATGGCCTGCAATCGAAGCGAAGCGAAATGAGTGCAGCGAGACAAGACGAAGATTCGAACACCGCGCGCGGTTCCTATGCAAGTGGAACGCAGACATCACCGCATTGTGCAGAACTTCAGCTTGCAGAATCAACCACACGGGAGCCGTATTGGGCTTGCCCAGCTAAGGTTGTCCGATGCATGGAAACAAAGCCACGCCGGTCCGCGTCGTCTTTGCCTGTACAGGGTGCAGCGCGCCCTTTGAGGCTACCCAGATCCATCGACGGGCGACCAATTCCTTTGCTTGCGGGTTCTGTGGCGAAGTGGTGTGGCTATGGTCAGGCCCTTATGATTATGCGGAGTGGCGGTTTGTAGGAAGACCGCGGAAACGAAAAGCATGGTCATGGGACACGCGCCCTTGCAGGCGATGACGACTATTCGGTATCCAGGTCGGCTAAGATAAACGAACAAAACTTCGTCCGCATCTTCGGCTCCGTTGCACTCTTCGTCGTATACGGCCCACTCGTCTTCAGTGGCAGGCCGGGCTCGTAGCCGGTCCTGGCTTGGGATATCATTCGCCATCGACCTTGAGCGCGGACAATTCGTCGAGAAACCACTGTGCTCTAAAGTGTTCGCGAGCTTCTGGTCCGCTAGGCCGCAAGCGCGGCAACAGGCTTGTTGTCCGCCAGAATTGTGTAGATGAGCGGCGCTTTAGATTTGGCTTTCACGCTTTTAATGCTCACTGCGGCTGATCGATAGCCGGGTGAGGCGGGGGCCTGGAGTGATCAACGACGGAGCCCAGGTCGCTCACATCAATCCATCCACCGCAATCCGGGCATCTGATGTGATTGTCAGCCGCATTCTTCAAGAAGCGCTTTTCGAGGTACTTGCCGCGTGGAATGGGCCTCAGCGGAAACTATCCTTAACCCGCGCCATGGCCGGATGGTCGGGGTTCGTCACCTTCACACGATTACGGGATCTTAAGGTGATCGGGATCACCGACCTGTTTGCTTGTATTCACGTAGACGAGCACGCTCATTCTGGGCCTCGCAAGTTTGGAGCGGCCCCGACCAGCACAGGGGGACAAGGATAAGCCGGGGCCGCTTGCTTCCGGAGACCCGGCGGCGGGGCCAGAAGCTCACGTAGGACTCATTCAGAGCCCAACCGTTCCTATTCCGTCCTAGGAGGCTGCAGTCCGGCAGACGAAAGCCACTCGCTCATATGAGACGCGGTATCAAGCTGCCGGCTCTTTTCGCGGAGCGCGTCCATTTCGGGACCTGGCTTCATCCCTGCTATCTGCGCTTCCACCTTCGCTTTCTCGGCGGCGAGGTGTTCCTCAAAGGTGTGGCAGACGGATCTACGACGACGTTGTATGACGCAGCCTCTTGCTTAGGGGGCCTAAATCGCTCGGTTTGCAAATCCGGCGATAAAATGCAGCAAAGCGGCGCCGGTGCTGGGTGAAACACAAGTGAATTGATAACGATCTTGGGTGTTCCGCCACAGCACCGCCGATCGTCTTTTCGGTAATTGATGTGGTGCCTCACCTCGCAGCGAGAGAGACGCACCAGCGGTCCCGACAATTTTCAGTCGTCAGCGAAAAGGGACTTTCTCAACACAATCGGTGCAAAGCGGTCGCCCGGCCCGAATTTAAGCTAAGCGCCTGACGCGGTCTTAGGGCTATTCGGCAAGGAACCCTTTCACATCGTGACGAATATCGGCCAAGCGGCATCTTTCCTCAACAGCACGTGGTTCCTAATGCCTACCGACGATCGGAGACTCACCATCCTGGAGATCATGCCCAGACAAATTTCGAGGTGCCGGCCAATTTCAGTGGCCAAGCGCGAGACAGCCAATCGTGTCCGCGGACGGACCGAAACGATCATCGAGAAGAATGTCGATGCTGACGACGTAGTTTTTGGTGATCTTAGCGAGCTTACCAAACAGCGCGCGGGAAAAATGCCAAGCGGCAACACGCGTCTCGGTCATGGACGCGACGCGGTCAGCATCTACTCCCATCTTCCTTGCGTCAGCTAATAAAGCCCGGAGACAGAGAGAGCCCGTACGAATACGGGTAGCACGGACTCTTAACGATATGCGCCGCTAGTAGTCCGGCGATGGGGCGAGTTTCTGTCCCGCGTCCGATCGATTGGCTGGCCAAGCCGCATTCGTTCCTTTGATGTTCGGTGACGACTCACCCGTCTGGCAGACGATCGATATTGGACCCGCTCAAATGTTCAAAGTCCGTTCAATATCTGCCCGCCTGATCCTAGCAATATCGCTGCTTATAGCTGTGGTCTGCGCGTTGCTCGGGACCTTCTCGGTCATTCAGCAACGCTCGTTGACACAGCTTGCGCTCGACCAGCAATTGAAATTGCAATACGAAAGCGTCATCGCCGCCTTGGACTACGAAGGGAGAGCAGCGCTCGCGGTTAGCACCGTAGTTGCCTCGCTGCCACCGGTCGCGGATGCGGTCGCCAGGGGCGACCGCGAGGCGCTGGTGGCACTGCTCGGAGGAGCCAACGCTGCTCTGAAGGTTCAAGGCATTCCGCGCATGACGGTCGCTCTGCCACCGGCGACCATGTTCCTAAGAGTCCAGGAGCCAAAAAACTTTGGCGACGATGCTTCTGCCCGCCGCACCACGATTGTGGCGGCGAATCAGACCGGCAGGCCGATCGTCGGCGTCGAAATGGGCCCGGAGGCCCTCGCAATCTACGGCATGACCCCGATCCTGCGTGAGGGAAAAAGCATCGCCGTCATTGATATCGGCGTCGCCTTTGGCAAGGAATTCGTCGGCCGCGCCAAGGATCGATTTGGCGTTGATGTCGCCGTGCATAATTTCAACGGCAAGGATTTCACCAAACTTGCCTCGACCTTCGGCGATGGCGTGGTCGCCACGCAGGCGGAGATGAAGATCGCCCTCGAAGGCACGCCGCTGCGCCGCGATGCTACACTCGGCGGCCGGTCCGCCGCACTCTATCTTGGGCAAATCAAGAATTATGCGGGTCAGCCTTTGGCAGTGATCGAGGTGATCAAGGACACCACCGAGTATGAAGCCGCCGCGGCGAGGGCGCAGCTCGTGCTAATTCTGGGCATTCTCGCCATTCTCGCTGTCGCCGTAGTACTGTCGCTGCTGCTCGGGCGCAGCGTGTCGCGCCCACTTACTGCGATTACCGTTGCGATGAACCGGCTTTCAAGCGGCGACAGCGACGTGGCGATTCCCGGCTACGAGCGGCACGACGAACTCGGGACGATGGCGAAAGCCGTGCAGGTATTCAAGGACAATGCCATCGAGAAAGTTCGGCTCGAGAAAGCGCAGACGGAGGGTCGAGCTGCGACCAAGATCCGGCAGGAGGAGATCAATCAGCTGATCGGCTTCTTCGGACGCAGTATGAGCGGCTCATTCAAGTCCCTGTCTGGCGCTTCCGCCGACATGTCCCGGACTTCGACATCGCTCGAAAGCGCGGCACACACCACGGGCAGCCAGGCGACGCAGGTTCTTGGCGAGATCGAGCAAGCATCACTGGCAGTTCAGGCAGTGGCGGCGGCGTCGCAACAGCTCTCGGCATCGATCGACGAAATCGGCCGTCAGGCCAGCGAATCTGCCCGCGGTTCGGCCGCGGCGATGCAGCAGGCTGGAGACATCGTCGGCAAAGTCGACGAATTGCGATTGGCGGCCGATCAGATCGGCAACGTGGTAAAACTGATCGACAACATAGCCGGGCAGACCAACCTCCTGGCACTGAACGCCACGATCGAGGCAGCGCGGGCGGGCGAGGCCGGCCGCGGCTTCGCGGTGGTCGCCGGCGAGGTCAAGGCGCTGGCGGAACAGACAGCCAAGGCCACCAGCGACATTGCAAGCCAGGTCACCTCGATTCAAGCGGCCACGAATGGCGCAGCCGAAGCGATACAGAGCATCTCCGGCACGGTCCGCACCGTCAACGAGACCGCCGTGGCGATCGCCACTGCAGTTGAGGAGCAGGGCGCCGCAACCCAGGAGATCGCGCGCAGCATCGAATATGTGACGGCCAATGCGGCCAGTGTGACCCGAAGTATGGGGCAGGTGCGCACTGCAGTCGACGACACCAGCGGCAACGCCGCCGAAGTCAAGCGTACATCCTCGGCGCTTGCCGCGGACACCGCGACGCTGAGTGCGGAGGTAATGGATTTTTTGGCTTCGCTGCGCGATCTTGGCGAGAGCAGCCAGCTGGGCGCTGTGGATGTCAGGCTTCAGGCCCACGCCGTCGTCGATGGCCAGACCGTCGTTGGCCAGGTGCTGAAGATTTCCCCCGGCATGGCGCTGTTCGACGGGCCGTTGCGGGTCGCCGCCGGCACCCTGCTGGAGCTGCGGATCAGCACACTTGATCGTCCGCTGCGCGGCCGCTTCGTCGATCGAATCGCCGGCGGTTGCCAGATCCAGTTGCTGCTCAACCACGAACACCTGAACTTCATGGAAGGCGCGATGTCTCGCCTGGCGGCGGCAGCATGAGCGCCACCGCATCCCGATCGAGCGCGCGACCGGTGGTCGGACCAGGATCCCCCGGTGAAACCGAGAGACTCGCAGCGCTTCAACGCTATCAGATCCTCGATACGGCGCAGGAACGCGCCTTCGATCGCATCGTCCGGCTGGCCGCGCGGTTGCTCGATGTTCCGATTGCCTTGATCTCGCTGATCGACGCCGAACGGCAATGGTTCAAGGCCCGCTATGGCCTGGAGGCGCTGGAAACGCCGCGGGCCATCGCATTTTGTGATCATGCCATCCGCGGTCGCGATATCCTGGCGGTACCCGACGCCGAACGCGATCCGCGATTTTGCGATAATCCGCTGGTAACCGGCGACATGCACGTCCGCTTCTATGCCGGAGCGCCGCTGTTGACGCCCGACGGCTTCGCGCTCGGGACGATATGCGCGATCGACCGTTCGCCCCGCGACCTCAGCGAGCGCGATTCGGCGATCCTGGCTGCGCTCGCCGAACAGGTGGTCCATGAACTGGAAGTGCGATCTGCACTCGGAGAACTCTACAGGGAAGTAGCCGAAGGTCGCCGCGCCGCGCGTACGCTGCAGGGCGAAGGTGCGCGGCTGGAGGCGCTGCTCAATGCCACCGGCAATGCCGTCGTAACGACGGACACCGATGACCAGGTCGCCAGCCTGAACCGGGCGGCCGAAGCGATGTTCGGATTTGAACCCGGCGAGTCGGTCGGCTGGCCGATCTCCCGCTTGATCTCCGCCCAACCAGCCACGGCCGGCGGCGAAACCGAAACCAGACCAAGCGACGCCCGAGGCCGGCGCAGAAGCGGCGTCGAGTTTCCGATTGAAGTGTCACGCGCCAACTGGATCGATGCGCAAGGCCGCACCGCGTCCGGGGCCATCCTGCGCGATATGACGGAACGCCTTCGTGCCGAGGCCGAGGCGCGCGGCCGCGAGGCTGCCGACCAGTCCCGCGAGAAGCTTGCCGCGCTGGGCCGCGTGGCCGGCGGCGTGGCGCATGAGCTGAATAACCTGCTGCAACCGATCATCGGGCTTACTCAGCTTGAACTTGAATCGCTGCCGGAAGATGGCTCGTCCGAGCAAACGGAATCGCGGGAAAACATCGCGTTGATCCTGGAGAGCGGCAAGCAAGCGCGGGATGTGGTCCGAAAGGTGCTGATGTTCGCCCGTAAGGCCAAACCGGAACTGGCACCAATGGATTTCCCGGCAGCCGTGAGCCGGGCGATCGCATCGTCGGGAAAATTGCTCGCGCCAGGCATGCAAGTGGAGGAGATCGTCGAAGCTGGCGTCGTCGGCCAGGCAACGATCAACGAAGCCGAATTAGCGGAAGTCATGGCCAATCTGGTGGTCAACGCGGCCTGTGCCATGGATGGCAGCGGTAAATTGACGGTCCACGTCGATCGTCTTGAACTGACTGAGACGGCTAGCACGCTGGGGATCGCCGCCGGCTGCTATTTCAGGATCGCTGTCGTCGATACCGGTTGCGGCATGGATGCGGCGACCCAGGCACAAATCTTCGGACCGTT
>CADEDX010000045.1:14009-21232 GCA_902826195.1 uncultured Bradyrhizobium sp.
CCGGCCAGGGCACCGGGCTCGGACTGTCAATCGTCTACGGCGTGCTGCGCGACTGGAAGGGAGCAGTCGCGATCGAAAGTTCATCCGGCGTCGGCAGCACCTTCACGCTTTACGTTCCCGTCACCCAAACTACCTGACCAAAGGAAAAGACTATGGCAAAGATCCTGTTGATCGACGACATGAGGGGTGTGCGTCGCACCGTCTCCGCGGTTCTGAAACGCGCAGGACACGACGTCGTCGAAGCCGACGATGGCGGGGCCGGCATTGATCTGCTAAAAAGCCAGCGCTTCGACCTTGTCATCACCGACATGCTGATGCCCCAGCACGACGGCATGGAAGTGCTTCTGTTCCTGGAGCAGCAGTCCAATCGTCCCAAGGTGCTGGCGATTTCTGGCGGCGGCAGTCAGGTGTCCGCCGACGAAGCCTTCATGCTTGCGCGCAACAAGGCGGACGCCACCTTGGCGAAGCCGTTTGACAATTCCGAACTCCTTGCAGTGGTTGACAAGCTGCTGCTCAAGGTCAACGCGTAACGTCGGACCCCAGCCGAAGCGCACGATGGCTTCGGCAGCTTTCTGTGAAGCAACCTGGCAATCAGGTTGAGGGCGAAATCTTGAGCGACTCCTCCGGCACTGTGAAAACCAACACCACAACCTGGCACGCCCGGCAATGGCGTTGGCAATTGTCGCCGCTTGCCACGATGATTGCAGCGGCCACACTGGTCGTGGTCATGGTCTGTGCCGCTGCTGCCACCGTGTGGAATATGCACGAGCAGACCGATCGCGACGCCCGCGCGACTCTCGGCAAGCTTGCGATGGTAATCGCCGAGCAGACCTCTCGCTCAATTCAGTCGGTCGATCTGGTGCTTGGCGAGGTGGTGGCCCGCATCACCGCCGGCGGCGTCAACACGGCGGACGCCCTGCGGACCGGCATGGCTGACAAAGCGGCGCATGACTTCCTCGCCGAGCGGGCGCAGTATTTGCTTCAGATCGGCAACCTTATCGTGATTGACGCCGATGGCTGGTTGATCAGCCATTCGCAATCCTGGCCGGCGGCTCGGCTGTCGATTGCCAAGCGCGAGCAATTTCAGCACCTTCGCGACCACAATGAGGCCAGCCTGTTTGTCAGCGAGCCGGTTCAAAACTTGGTGGACGGCGAGTGGACGGTTTACCTGGCTCGCCGTATCAACAATCCACAAGGTGAATTCCTCGGCATCGTACAGGCCGCGGTTCGGCTTCGGCATTTCGAGGAGTTTTACCAGGCGGTGGTCGTGGGCGAGGGCGGCTCCGTTGCCCTTTGGCGGCGCGATGGCGTCCTTCTGGCCCGTTATCCCAGGATCGAAAGTGCAATCGGCACAACAGCCATAGGAAAGTCGATCTTTCAGCGGCTGCGAGGTCAAATCGACAGGGGGGGCATTTTGATGCCAGGCGCCATGGACGGCCAGCCGCGCTACGCCGCCCTGAGTACGGTTCGCGGCTTTCCGCTCGTGATCGCAACGGCATTGTCGAAATCGGTCGCTCTTGAGCCCTGGCGATGGCAAGCCACGACCCTGCTGCTGGGGGCGTCAGGCGCCGTCGCCGGCGTGGTCGTTTTGCTGCTGATGCTTTCCAGGCAAATCAGCGCCATGCGACGATCCGAGGCCGACCTGGCCCGGCAGAACCTCGAGCTGGAGAGCGGTCGCCACCGGCTTCTCGACGCTCAGCGAATCGGCAAGCTGGGCCATTTTGAGATCGATGAAGCTGGCACGACGGCGATCTGGTCACCGCAGCTGTTTGAGATCGCGGGATTACAGCCCGCACCCAGTGTGCCGTTTGCAGCGATGCTTTCACTGATGCACCCGGATGATATCGGGGATTTTCTTCGCGAGCGCGAGCGCGCCCGCGCTGCCAATGAAACGCTGATCCACGAACTGCGCCTGATCCGTCCAGACGGACAGATTCGCTGGGTGCGAATGGAAACCGGCCCGCGACCTGGGCAGGTTGATCGAGACAACCTGTTGTTCGTGTTCGGGGTTATTCAGGACATCACCGACCGCAAAGCCGCCGAAGAGGAGGTTGATCGCTCTCAGCGCCGGCTTTCCGATGCCATCGAGTCAATCTCGCAAGGGTTTGTGCTCTACGACAACGAGGACAGGTACGTGCTCGCGAATTCGCAGTTCCGGGAAATGTTTCCGGAGCTCGATGAAGTATTGCACCCTGGCATGTCCTACGAGGATGTTCTGCGTATTGGATATGAGCGCGGCTTCTACAAGGATAACGATAACGATTTCGATGCATGGTTTTCGCGAACGTTAGCGTGGCATCGCTCGGCCGGGCAGCTGCCGATGGTACGGCAGCTCCCGGATGGTCGCTGGATTCAGCGCACCGAACATCGAACGTCCAATGGTGGAATCGTTGGACTGCGCACCGACATCACGGATTTCAAGCTGGCCGAAGCCGCGCTCGAACATCGGGTGTCCGACCTCGAGGTGGTGCGTAAGGATCTCGAGACGCAAAAGCGCGAACTGGTGGCGACGGCAGCCGAGCTTGGCCTCGCCCGCGACGCCGCAGAAGCCGCAACCCGGAGCAAGTCGGAATTTCTGGCAATGATGAGTCACGAGATCCGCACGCCGATGACCGGTATGATGGGCATGATCGGGTTGCTGTGCGACACTTCGTTGACCGCCGAGCAGCAGCAGCTTGCGGGAATGGCGCGAGAATCGACCAAAACTCTGCTGCTCGTGATCAACGACATCCTTGACTTTTCCAAGTTGGAGGCCGGCCGACTAGCCCTGGAATGCATCGATTTCAGCTTGCAACAGATAATGGGCGGGGTTGATTCGCTGCTCGGAACGACGGCGCGCGGCAAGGGGCTGACCCTAGAGACCTCGCTGACGGCTGATATGCCGCCATGGCTGAATGGCGATCCGAACCGAATTCGGCAGATACTGCTCAATCTAGCTGGCAACGCGATCAAGTTCACCGAGCACGGATCGGTTCGCATCAACGCGTCGCATCGCGATCTGGGCGATGAACGCGTCGAGCTCCGCATCGAAGTGGTCGATAGCGGCATCGGAATCCCCGCAGAGGTGCAGAAGAACCTGTTCAGTCCATTCACCCAGGCCGACACCTCGGTCTCCCGCAAATATGGTGGGACGGGCCTCGGCCTTGCAATCTCCAGGCAGCTCTGCGCGATAATGGGCGGCGCGATCGGTGTCGATAGCGTTTACGGCCAGGGCAGCACGTTCTGGTTCACCATCCAGTGCAGGCGTGGCGAGGTCCCGACGTTATCCGCGCCGCCGTCGGCGCCGGCGGAAGCGCCGGACCGCAAACTTCGCATCCTGGTAGCTGAAGATACTCCGATCATCCGGACCCTGATTTCCAAATTGCTGAAGAAGCGGGGGCACCTGGTGGATTTGGTCGTCGACGGCGAGGAGGCCGTCGCCGCCGTGCAGCAGAAGCCATACGACCTTGTCTTGATGGACATGCACATGCCGAAGATGGACGGGGTCTCGGCGACCATGACGATCCGCAAGCTCACAGGGCCGGAGCGGCTGGTGCCGATTGTCGCATTGACCGGCAATGCGCTGGTAGGTCAGCGCGAAAGCTGTCTAGCCGCGGGGATGAGTGATTATCTTTCCAAGCCATTCGAACCCGCCGAGTTCTACGCGGTGATCGATCGATGGGTACACAAAAGCAGCGTCCCCACAGCACAAGCGCAACGCCATGAAAGGCCCAGCGTCCTGGCATTATCGGCAGGCCTTCTAGGCGCCGCTGACTGAGAGGCCTCCGTCCTGCCGCCTCTATTCGAAAACCGGATATGCACAGTTCCAGAGCCTCTCTTTCCGAAAGTGACGCGGCTGCTCTTCGGCCTCACTTGGAATCTGTTCATCTGGACCATTAGCGGATTTTGTTTGAGGCCGGGGGTAAGATTCCGGACGTCTATTTCCCGACAGGTGCGATTGTCTCACTTATTAAGCCGATTGCTTTAACGGCAGCCGTCGGCGGCGCGGAAACGGGTCATCTGGGGCAAATGCACTCGATCGCCCGACTTGAACTCGATCGACGTCATTTCTCCTCAGCCTTGGTCGCTTTGCTTTTCGACGGCGGAGGCGCCGCAGCCTCCCTTGCGAGCCGTTCAGCCTTCAGACGCTCACGGTTGTTAGAGAATGCCTTCTGCTCAATCTGGTGCTCAGTCATTGCCTTCTTGGCGTCGACCTGGCGAAATGCGTTGCGCGCATCGCGCTCGGCTTTTGTCGGTGGTTTTGTCATTTCTCAACTCCGGCCCGAGATTCAATCCAGCGGCGGATGGCTTCGAGGCAAAGCCTCACTTGCCCGGCCAATCTTGGGCGCATCGGGCAACGCTAGTTCGTATCGGGAAGCTTTGTCCGCATGAGTTCGTGTCCGAGAGCGGTGAGCCGCAACTCAACATTATCCTTCTCACCTCTTAGTTCGATCCAGCCATTTTTCTTCAAGCGATCGATGGCCACCGGTCCTGCGAGCGCGGGTAGCCGGCTCGCTTTCTTCCAATCCGCGAGGCTCAGACATTGAAGCACAGAGCGCTGGCACATGTTTGGAAACTGTATCGGCCGGCTCATTTCCTCACCTTCAGCCCAATCTCGACCAGCCGGCGAATGGCTTCGGGCTCCGACGGAATTGGCCGTTGTTGCGCTCGCCAGGATTCGATCTTCGACGCGAGTTCGGGGCGAACCCTAACGCCAACGGTTCGGCCAGTACCCGTGGCCGGGCGCCCGCGCTTTTTTGCTATCTTTTTATCTTGCTGCATTGTGATTTTATGATAGCATAAAAGCGAGCCGAGGGGAAGCTCGACACTTCCGCCCCGGCTCTAACCCGAGCCATAGGAAGGCCCTCCACATGACCCGAGCTTACAGCGTGCATAGCACGCCACCCCTGAACACGTCTGCACTTCCCGCGGATCCCGCGCGCCGCGGATTTCTCGCCCAAGCCGTGCAGCCGCCGCTGGTGGCGCTGCCGTTGGCGTGGCACTTCCTTTGCCAGGTTCGGCGATGACGAGCCCGAAGCTAGCCAGCCCCGAGCTTATCGCGACCGCGCCACGGTGAGGCGTCAGATTGACGAACATATCGCAGCGCGAAAGACGTATCAGCAAGGCGTCTCGTGGATCGCGGCCGCGGAGGCTGAAAACCTCGCGCGGGCCGACATCGAAGCGGCACGAGAGGTTCTCCGCCAGCTGCATGCCGAAATGGTCGAAGCGGTGCGAAGTTTGGTTGTCTTCATGCCGACCGACCTCAAGGCGCTGTGCGATCTGATGATGGTTTGAAACCAACTTCACTGGCCTTCCGGAGGAGGTGGTGCGGTCGACTGGGAACCGTAGCGCGGCCCCAAGGGTGGAATCGCTGGCGTTCCACCTGCTGCGCACTATGCGTCTCTCGCTGCGGCATGTTGCGAAGTACGGTAAGCACGGCAAAGATTGCGATCGAGACTGAATGGCGCCGTGATGACCAAGCCGCCCGGCTCACCACCGGGCGGCTTTTTCATGCCTGTCGGGTCGGAGGGGCGAGGCTTTCTTTAAAGGCAAGGTCACAAATCCGACAGAAGTGGCTGAGATCATTCTTTCAACGCCTGATTGATCGAGGTCCTGCTTTGGAGATCAATTCATGGCGAAGAATGCAGAAACGTGGGAGGGACCAGATGTCTAACGACGACTTTGCGGCAAACATCGAAACGATGTCGTTGCCCGAACTGGCCGCGCTTGAGGCCCAGGTCATCCAAACCGCTGCCGCAACGATTGCTCCGCTAGAGCCAAATGAGGCTGAGAAGCGGGTGATAACACTAAAGCGAGAGATGAGTTCTCACTAGCGGAATAGCTAGAGAGCTGCGGCCGATCGCTACCCAGCGGCGGCCTTTTCGTGTCGCGTCGGCTTATTTGAGATTGATCAATATTGAACCAAGTCAATCTGCCTAGTTTGGCGGTGTAGCCGAGCGGCCCTCGCCGTTAAGGCTATGGGCCCGGTCTCCTATGCACACCAGGCCTCTTCAAAGCGCACGACCAGGCGCACTCGTTCGAGATCAATACCGCAGCTTACGCGTGCCGCCGTAGAGACTGGGATCAGCGAGCCGACTATTCGGCGCGCTAGATCAGGTGCCTCATGTGATGCACCTCAAGATCTGCCATCGTGATTTTGAAAAGTGTTCTGTTTTGACCAGCGCGGCGCGCTGGCGCTCGTCATACTGCGGCGATATTGAGCCGGGAATTGCCACTATGATGACAAGCTGGACCGAACATCTCAGATGCCCGAAGTGTGCTAACACAGGCGACGCCGAGCTGTTCGAGATTAGCCCGTTTAACAATGGGTTTCGCAAAGTCCCCGAGGGCTTCAACGTCGTTGCCGGGAAATTCGGCAAGGACTTCCACTGCGAAGCTTGCATGATTCCCGTCGCGCCATGAAGTGAGGCCGCCTCAAGTGGCGCCCGTCGTGCGCTTATCGGCAGATGTCCACTGAACCTTATTGCTTCCTCCGCATACAGATAAATGCCGGGGGATTGCACTGTCCGGATTCAGATCAGCGCCACCAAGCATTATTCGGCTTGGGGGCGCTGCTTGCGTTTGGCGACTCGCGCCAGCGCCGATCGACCGGCGCATAGCTAGCGGCCAATCTTGCGCACGTGGTACCCCGCTGGCGCCAGCTCGACCGAATTGATCGAAATCAATACGTCTTGTTAACCACTTGTTAACGAGTCGGGCACAACCTTGTTGTGCACGTCTAACAATTGGGGCGCACCATGCGTGGCGATTGGATGATGACCCGGGCCGAGGCGATGTTTTTCATCGCGGGCATAACGTTCCTGGCAGGCGGGGCGGTCTTGGCTTTAGGCTGAAACATCCGGCAACGCGTCGCTAGGCCGGCCGGTTCATGCGGATCCAATAAGACGAACAGAATTATCACCATTACCGATGCCGCGATGACGGCTAGGCCCGGCTTTTCATGCCCGCCGGGTCGGAGTAGCGGGCTCCTCTTCCGATTTGGGAGGTGCGGCAATCCTGAGACTTTCTCGCAACGGCCGCTGGTTTCGAGGCGCGGCCGAGGGGACCGGCCGGGAAAATCGAGTGGCCCACCGTCGTTCGCACCGTCTTTGAAGGTCCAGGGGGATATTACTCATAGCAATTCCGGGGTTCGGTGATTGACGATCTTCAACGAACAGTTTCCCGGAGCCGTGCGGACAGCGATGGGCGCAACTGTGTCCCGAATATGGGCGGATCTGATTTTC
>CADEDX010000046.1 GCA_902826195.1 uncultured Bradyrhizobium sp.
AGCGCGGTGCCGCCGGCGGTCGCCGCCAGCAACAGCAGGCGCGCCAGGTCCGACGGATCGTAACCGGGGGCGGTGCGATGGTGGATGAAGAACAGCGCGGACGCCGCCACTGAAATCGCGGCGCAGGCCATACCGGAAGCAATTCCGCCGGTGGACGCGGCAAGGGCGACGATGCAGACGAACAGCGGCGCCGGATGGGGACCGCCGGTGATGTGCCGGTCGAGCAGGAAGGCGAGCAGCGCCGTCGCTGTCGTCAGAACCGGACCTGAAATGGCGCGCCAGTTGAACCGCATGCCGTACTCGTCGCTTGGCGGGATTAAGGCGCAAGTTTGCCCGATTGTTGCGAGCGTGCACGGCTTTTCGCCGCCAGTCTTAAGCGGGCGTTGTCGCGTCGCAGCGGATTTTCGCATTATTGAAATCAAATGCTATCGAAGGCGGGAACACGAGGCCGACCCGGCGATTGAACGCTGCGCATTATTTAACGAGGACATCGATGCCGACCGTTTCCCCGACGCTATTGCCAATCCTGATGCTGTTTGCTTCCAACGTCTTCATGACGTTTGCCTGGTATGGCCATCTGAAATTCAAGGAGAATGCCCTGCCGGTGGTCGTGTTGGCGAGCTGGGGCATCGCCTTTTTCGAATACTGGCTGGCGGTGCCCGCCAATCGCTGGGGCAGCGCGGTCTATTCGGCGGCGCAGCTCAAGACCATGCAGGAGGTAATCACGCTGGTGGTGTTCGCCGGCTTCTCGGTGCTCTATCTGAAGGAGCCGCTGGGATGGAATCACGCGCTCGGATTCCTCTTCATCGCGATCGGCGCGTTTCTGATCTTCCACAAATGGGGATGAGTCGGTGCCGAGGGTAGGTAGCGCGCCGCCGCGATCACTTCGCCGCCGGCGCCACCCGCAACACGCGTCCGTTCGAACTATCCGTCAATAGCCACAACGCGCCGTCGGGTCCCTGGCGGACGTCCCTGATGCGCTCGTTCAGGTTTTGCAGCATCCGTTCTTCTGATGTCACCGTGTTGCCGTTCAGCGTCAGCCGCACCAGCATCGCGCCGCGCAGCGCGCCGGTGAACAGGCTGCCGTTCCATTTCGGAAACAGGTTTCCGGTATAGAAGGCCATGCCTGATGGCGCGATCGAGGGCACCCAGTATTTCAACGGCTGCTCCATGCCGTCCTTGGTCGTGGCATCGTGGATCTTCGCGCCGGAATAATCGATGCCATAGCCGATCACCGGCCAGCCGTAATTCCTGCCCTTGCCGATCAGATTGACCTCGTCGCCGCCGCGCGGGCCGTGCTCGATTTCCCAGATCTCTCCGGTGACGGGGTGGATCGCGAGCGACTGCGGATTGCGATGGCCGTAGCTCCAGATCTCAGGCCTGGCGTCGGCGCGGCCGGCAAACGGGTTGCCTGGGGGCACCGAACCATCGGGCGCGATGCGGATCACCTTGCCAAGATGATTGTCGAGACCTTGGGCAAAGTCGCGGGCGGAAAAGTGCTCGCCCAGCGCAACGTACAGATTGCCGTCCTCGGCCTGCGCGATCCGGCAGCCGTAATGGTTGCCCGACGAAAGCGGCCCCTGCTGGCGGAAGATGATCCTGACCTCCTCGAGCCCGCTTTTGCTGCCGTCGAGCCTGGCGCGCGCGACGGCGGTGCGTCCGCCGCCATCGGTCCGTTCCGCGAAGCAGAAATAGATCGTCCTGTTCTGCGCAAAGGCCTTGTCGGTGGCGACGTCGAGCAGGCCGCCCTGGCCCGACGCCCACACCTCGGGCACGCCCTTGAGCGGCGGCGAAACCTGTCCTTCGCCGGTGACGATGCGCATGCGGCCTGGACGTTCGGTCACCAGCATCGTGCCGTCAGGCAGAAATGCCAGCGCCCAGGGATTGGCAAGGCCACGTGCAATGGTGCGCACCTCGAGTTCGCCCGCCGACGAGCCGAATGCCGGCGTCTGGCCGCGGGTGCCGGTGGCGATCAGGAACGAAGCGGCAAGCAAAGTGGCGACCGCCAGTGTGGCGGTCACCAAGCCGACAGGTGTTTTCATGCTCATCCAGTCGCGATGTCGGTCATCGCGCGTTTGCAAATGGTGCAAACAAAAGGCTGAAACCGTTACGGTATTGGCATCGCGACGGTGGCCCTGATCGACAGCACCGTCAGCGCGACCACGAGGCAAAGCGATAATGTGCCGATCGCAAGCGACGTGGCGATGGCACCAGACAACCGGGAAGAAGCAACAGGCGTGCGGCTGCTATCGAAGCCGACTGCGCCGGATAACCGCATCATAGGCTTAAATCCTTGTAACGCCGACCGAATCACCGCGACTCACGCGACAGCGGAACCTTGCAACGATCACCGGCAACATTACGGCGACCAGAGGCTGAAAATGGCGAGATCGGGGCAAAGGTTAACAGAATGGGTGCTTATGCCCACTATTGTTAACCATTGCGCGTCTAATCACGCGAATGTGAGTGGAATAAAGCTGTGATTATGCACCGGCGGCGATGCCCGCCGGGTCGTCGATCTCGGCCGGCTGCCATTCCATGGTGACGAAGCCGGGGGTTTGCTCGACCCGCCGCAGCCAGGCGCGGATCGCGGGGAAGGTTGCGAGATCATAGTCGCAGCGGTCGGCGACATGGGTGTAGCCGTACAGCGCGATATCGGCGACCGTCAGTTGCCCGGCGGCGAAATAGGCGCGGGTCTTGAGGTGGTTTTCCATCACCTGGAGCGCGGCATAGCCGCGCTCCATCCAGTCCTCCAGCGCATGCGTCTGCAGGTCGCGGCCGCCTTTGACCAGCGACAGCCAGAAATAGGCGGCGCCGATATTGGGTTCGAGCGCGTGCTGCTCGAAGAACATCCATTGGAGCACTTCCGCGCGCTCGACGCGCGACTCCGGCGCCAGCGAGGTGCCGCCGCAGACATACCAGAGGATGGCGTTGGACTCGGCGAGGTAGCGCCCGTCGGCGACTTCCAGCAGCGGCACCTGTCCGCTCGGGTTTTTTTCTAGAAATTCCGGCGTTCGGCTTTCGCCGCGGAGGATGTCGACTTCGATTGCGTGATACGGCGCATTGAGCAGCGCCAGCGCAAGGCGGACCTTGTAGCTGTTGCCGGAGCGCTGCATCGAATAGAGTTTGTACATCGTGGTTGAGGTCACTCGGTCGAGGGGCGCACGCCGTGGGCGATCAGCGGAAGCTCTCGCGCCGCAACGCGGCTAAACAATGATGCCGATACGAATGCGTCGCAAGGCCCGTGGAATGGAAAAAGTCGAAAACCTCTACTGCACTGCACGCGCGCAGCATGTCATGCCATGGGGCTGGCATCACATGGATGCGAGCAGACAGGCAGACCGCATCAAGCCTTCGATATCGCGCGAGTCGAATCGGGACGCGAATGTCCGACGCCGAACCCGCCGGTCGAGAAGAGGTGCGAACCATTTCAGTCGCTCGCAGGGGTAGAGTGGCCTGCTTGGGTGCTGCCGCTCCTGATAGCTCTCCCGCCGAAGAGCGTCAGCTTTCCAGACCTTCTCGGATATAAGTCAATTCGGAGCGGATCTTTGCGAATATTGCGCCGATATTGCTCCGATCGCACCGAGCAGGCCGCGTGTTCCGGAAAGTTTCACACCTGACCGGCCAAGCTTCTTGCGATGCAGCGCTCAGCGCCTTAGGGTGCGGCGTTCCCATCAGAAAAAGTCGTGAATGTGTGAGGTCACGACGTTTGCCAGGAGATGATGATGCCCTTCCTGTCCGCTGCGCTCGCCCGTGTGAAGCCGTCCGCGACGATCGCGGTAACGGATAAAGCGCGCGCGCTGAAAGCGGCTGGGCGCAACGTCATCGGCTTGGGCGCCGGCGAGCCGGATTTCGACACGCCCGCCAACATCAAGCTGGCGGCGATCCACGCAATCGAGGCCGGCAAGACCAAGTACACCGATGTCGGCGGCATTCCCGAGCTGAAGGAAGCCATCATCGCAAAATTCCAGCGTGAGAACGGCCTGACCTACAAGCCGAACCAGATCATCGTCGGTACCGGCGGCAAGCAGGTGCTCTACAACGCGCTGATGGCGACGCTCAATCCCGGCGACGAGGTCATCATCCCGGCGCCGTATTGGGTGAGCTATCCCGAAATGGTGGCGCTCGCCGGCGGCGAGTCGGTTCCGGTGGTGTGCCCGGCCTCCAGCGGTTTCAAGCTGCGGCCCGAGGACCTCGAAAAGGCGATCACGCCTAAGACCAAATGGATCATCCTGTGCTCGCCGTCGAACCCGACTGGCGCCGCCTATACGCGCGCTGAGCTGAAGGCGATCACCGACGTGCTGGTGAAGAATCCGCATGTCTGGGTGATGACCGACGACATGTACGAGCATCTCGTCTATGACGACTTCCAGTTCGCCACCCCCGCCCAGGTCGAGCCAAAACTGTACGACCGCACGCTGACGGTGAACGGCGTGTCGAAGGCCTATTGCATGACCGGCTGGCGCATCGGCTATGCCGGCGGCCCCGCCGACCTGATCAAGGCGATGGCGACCATCCAGTCGCAGTCGACCTCGAACCCGTCGTCGATCGCGCAGTGGGCTTCGGTGGAAGCGCTGAACGGTCCGCAGGACTTCATCCCCGTGCACAACAAAGTGTTCAAGGAGCGCCGCGATCTCGTGGTGTCGATGCTGAACCAGGCCAAGGGCATCGAGTGCCCGCGGCCAGAAGGCGCGTTCTATGTCTATCCGTCCTGCGCCGGCACCATCGGCAAGACTGCGCCGTCCGGCAAGGTGATCGCCAATGACGAGGATTTCGTCACCGAGCTTTTGGAGAGCGAAGGCGTCGCCGTCGTGCAGGGTTCGGCGTTCGGCCTCGGCCCGGCCTTCCGCATTTCGTACGCGACGAAAACCTCCGATCTCGAAGAAGCCTGCAAGCGCATTCAGCGTTTTTGCGGCAATTTGAGATAATCAAATTACAACACGTCGTGATCGCCTGATGTTTTGACAACTTATCGAGGAAGCGCCTTGTTTTGGACACGGCGCTTACCTCCTGTCCGGCCGCAAATCAAATTTTTATGCGGAGACCGGGACACATGCGACTTCTTACTTTGACACTCGCTACGCTTTCGCTGATCGCGCCAATCGCCGCCGCCAGCGCGGCTCCGCCGGTGCGCGCCGGTATCTTGCAATGCCGGGGCGGCCAGAACGTCGGCTTTGTGGTCGGGTCGGTGACGAGCCTTGAATGCGTGTTCCAGAGCGAAGGGCGCCGGCCTGAACCCTACATTGCCAAAGTGCAGCGTATTGGTCTTGATCTCGGCGTCACCGAGCAGACCCAGTTGTCCTGGGCCGTCAATGCGCCGAACACCCGGCTCGGTCGCGGCGAACTCGCCGGCAGCTATGGCGGCGTCGGCGCCAACGCGTCGATCGGCATCGGCGGCGGTGGCAACTTCCTGGTTGGTGGGCGTTCGAATGCCTACGCGCTGCAGCCGCTCAGCGTGCAGGGCCAGACCGGGCTGAACGTTGCCGCCGGCGTCGCTGGCCTCGAACTGCAGCCGGTGGAATTCGCCCCCCGCCGGCACCACCATCGCCGCCATCACCGCCGCGGTTGAGGATTGCACGTTAAGGAAGGGGCCCGCGGAAGCGGGCCTTTTTGCGTATGGGGTAGGCGTTACGCGTTCGGGTTGATCTGGCACGGCTGATGGCGTTGTGGCATAGAAAAGGCGCGCCGCGGGCACGGCGCGCCTTTTTCCGTTTCTCTGCTCGCATCACTTTTCCAGCCGGAGATTACTTCATGGGTCGTTTCCTCATCCTAGCCGTCGGCGCGCTTGCCATGCTGGCTTCGTCGATTTGCGGTGCCTCCGCGCAGCAGATGCAGCGCGTGCAGGTCGGCGTGCTGGAGTGCCGTGGGGGCGCGAGCATCGGCTTCATCGTCGGCTCCGTCACCAATCTCGGCTGCGTGCTGCGCGCCGACGGCATGCCGGAGGACCGCTACATCGCGACCGTTCGTAAAGTAGGGCTCGATCTCGGCATCACCCAGGAATCGGCGCTGGCCTGGGGCGTGTTCGCACCTGTCGCGCGGCTCGGGCCGGGCGACCTCTCCGGCAATTATGTCGGCGCGCAGGGCAGCGCAACGCTCGGCGTCGGTGTTGGCGGCAACGTGCTGGTCGGCGGCTCCGCCAACTCGATCGCGCTGCAACCGCTCAGCGTGCAGGGCCAGGTCGGCATCAGCATTGCGGCCGGACTTGAAAGCCTGGAACTGCGGCCGGGACGGTAAAGAAGCTTTCCCTACGTCATTGCGAGCGAAGCGAAGCAATCCATTTCTCCTCACAGGGATAGATGGATTGCTTCGTCGCTTCGCTCCTCGCAATGACAGCGTTCTGCTTCGTCTAGCGTACCAACTGTCGTCCGGATAAGCGAAGCGACATCCGGGTCTTCGGGGCACTCCGGCATATCGCTGCGCTCATGCGAGCTTCTTGCTGAGCGGCATTAATTTGAGTTCCAGGCCGGGGAGACCCGGCGTGTCCGAGGTCTATTTCGGCGAATTGACTGGATGCACCGCAGCGAATTTTTCCCGCTTGCCAAAACCTCGCGACAGGCGGAGCAT
This sequence comes from uncultured Bradyrhizobium sp., assembly GCA_902826195.1. Taxonomy (GTDB): domain Bacteria; phylum Pseudomonadota; class Alphaproteobacteria; order Rhizobiales; family Xanthobacteraceae; genus Bradyrhizobium. Next base: position 6,565 of record CADEDX010000046.1, read on the forward strand.
CGCCAATCGCCGACCCAATCACGGGCCGAGCTCCAGACAAGGAGGCGGCAATGGGACAAGACGTCAGAAGTCCCCCAGGTACTCAAACATCGGGTCCACGGTGCATTGCACTGGTGGGCCCTTTCCAGAGCGGTAAAACGACACTCCTCGAAGCCATCCTGGCCCGAACCGGGGCCATCAAGACCGCCGGCAGCGTCGATGCCGGAACTTCCGTTGGCGATGCCAGCCCCGAGGCGCGCCACCACAAGATGGGCGTCGGCCTCTCCGCCGCCACCACCACCTTCATGGGCGACAGTTACACCTTCATCGATTGTCCCGGCTCTATCGAGTTCGCGCATGACATGCGCGCCGCCTTGCCCGCGGTCGACGCCGCGGTCGTGGTCTGCGAGGCGGACGAGAAGAAGCTGCCGCAACTGCAGATCATCCTGCGCGAGCTGGAAGATCTCGGCATTCCCCGTTTTCTGTTCCTGAACAAGATCGACCGCGCCAACAAGCGCATCCGCGAAACGCTGGCGACATTGCAGCCCGCCTCGCGCGTGCCGCTGGTGCTGCGCCAGATTCCGATCTGGAACGGCGATCTGATCGAAGGCTTCGTCGACCTCGCGCTGGAGCGCGCCTTCGTCTATCGCGAACACAAGCCGTCCGAGGTCGTGGCGCTGGAAGGCGGCAATCTCGACCGCGAGAAGGAAGCGCGGTTCTCGATGCTGGAAAAGCTCGCTGACCACGACGACGCACTCATGGAGCAACTGCTGGAAGACATCCAGCCGCCGCGTGACGCCGTGTTCGACGATCTCGCCCGTGAATTGCGCGAGGGCGTGATCTGCCCGGTGCTGCTCGGCGCGGCGAGCCGCGAAAACGGCGTGCTGCGGTTGATGAAGGCCCTGCGGCACGAGGCTCCCGGCGTGGCCGCGACCGCAAAACGCCTCGGCGTGTCCGCGCAAAAGGAAGCATTGGCCTATGTGTTCAAGACGCTGCATCTGCAGCACGGCGGCAAGCTGTCGCTGACGCGCGTTCTCGCCGGCCATCTCGATGACGGTGCGACGCTGCAGTCGTCCTCGGGCGAGGCCGGGCGGGTTTCCGGCATTCTCGCGGTGAGCGGCGGACACGACACCAAGCGGACCGCGGCCGAGGCCGGCGACACCGTCGCGCTCGGTAAGCTCGAGGCCATCAAGACCAGCGATACGCTGTCGAGCGGCAAGACGGCGCCGCCGTCGCTGGTGAAGATCGAGCCGACGCCGCCGGTGCTGGCCTTGTCGCTTTCGGCGACCGACCGCAAGGACGACGTCAAGCTCGGCCAGGCGCTGCTGCGGCTGAACGAGGAGGACCCGTCGTTGACGATGATCCACAATCCGCAAACCCATGACATCGTGCTGTGGGGGCAGGGCGAGATGCACCTGCGCGTCGCGCTGGAGCGGCTCAAGGACCGCTTTGGCGTCAACGTCAAATCGCAGCCGCCGGCGATCGGCTATCAGGAGACTATCCGCAAATCGATTACCCAACGCGGCCGCCACAAGAAGCAGTCCGGCGGCCACGGCCAGTTCGGCGACGTCGTGCTCGAGGTCAAGCCGATGCCGCGCGGCTCAGGTTTCGAATTCCACGAAAGGGTGGTCGGCGGCGCGGTGCCGCGCAACTACATCGGTGCGGTCGAGGAGGGCGTGGTCGACAGCCTCGCACGTGGGCCGCTCGGCTTTCCGGTGATCGACCTTCACGTCACGCTGACGGACGGCTCTTATCACAGCGTCGATTCCTCCGATCTCGCCTTCCGCACGGCGGCGCGGATCGGCATGGGCGAGGCGCTGCCGCAGTGCCAGCCGGTGCTGCTGGAGCCGATCCACATGGTCGAGATCGTGTGCCCGACGGAAGCGACGGCGAAGATCAACGCCATCCTGTCGGCGCGGCGCGGCCAGATCCTCGGCTTCGACACCCGCGAGAACTGGCCGGGCTGGGACTGTGTCCGCGCCACCATGCCGGAAGCCGAGATCGGCGACCTGATCGTGGAGCTGCGCTCGGCCACCGCCGGCGCCGGCAGCTTTACGCGCTCGTTCGACCGCATGGCCGAAGTCACCGGCCGCGCCGCCGACCAGATCATCGCCGCGCATCGGGTGGCGGCGTAGCTCAACGAGATCGCCGCGGCCTGATTGGCCGCGGCGAATCGCGCGGCTTGACACACCTTCCGGGAAGATAAATTGATCGTCGTGGCCGGGGTGATCCCCCCCGGCCATCGACGTCCTTGAGGAGGTTGTTGTCGTGACCAAGCCCCTCGCCGCGTGCCTGATCGGATGGCCGGCCGCGCATTCGCGTTCGCCGCTGATCCATCGTTACTGGCTGCGGACGCTCGGGATCGAGGGCGGTTATGTCATCGAGGCGGTGCCGCCGGACGAGTTCAAGGATTTCCTGCTGAGGCTGTCGCTGCGCGGTTTCGTCGGTGCCAACGTCACCATTCCGCACAAGGAACGCGCGCTCGCGTTGTCGAAGCCGGATGCGCGCGCCCGCGCTGTCGGTGCGGCGAACACACTGTGGTTTGCCGATGGCGAATTGTGTTCGACCAATACCGACGTCGAAGGTTTAATCAACAATCTCGACGCCTGCGCGCCCGGCTGGGACAAAGCCGAGGATGCGCTGGTGCTCGGCGCCGGCGGTTCGGCGCGCGCGGTTGTGTTCGGCCTGCTCGATCGCGGCATCAAGCGCGTGCATCTCGCCAACCGCACCGTTGCGCGCGCGCAGGCGTTGGCCGATCAGTTCGGCGAGCGCGTTGCTCCCGTGTCCTGGGATGCAATCGGCGGGCTGCTGCCGCGCGCAGGCCTGCTGGTGAACACGACCTCGCTCGGCATGAAGGGACAGCCGCCGCTGGACGTCGATGTTGCGCGGCTGCCTTCGCACGCCGTCGTCGCCGACAATGTCTACGTGCCGCTTGAAACCCCGCTGCTCGTTGCCGCGCGCGCGCAAGGGCTGAGGACGGCCGACGGGCTCGGCATGCTGCTGCACCAGGCGGTGCGCGGTTTCGAGCTGTGGTTCGGCCGGCGGCCCGAAGTGACGGCGGAGCTGCGCGCGCTGGTCGAGGCCGATCTCACGAATAACTGATCGGCCGCTCGCGAAAACTTGTGGCGGAATTTTCTTGCAAAGCCGGGGTGATGGTTACATCACGACCGTCTCCGGAGTTCCCCGCCATGTCCGTTCGCCGTTTTCAATTCGTTCGCCCGCTTGCCGCCATCGCGATGGTCGCGGGCTCCACGCTGTATGCGATCGCCCAGCAGCCGCCTGCGCCGACGCGCGTCCGCGGCACCGTCGAGACGGTCGACGGCGACGTGCTCGCCGTGAAGTCGCGCGGCGGCGAGGATTTCAAGCTGCGCATGACCGGCGATGTCAGGGTCGTAGGGATAACCAAGATTTCGCTGTCCGACATCAAGGTCGGTTCCTTCATCGGCACCACCACGGTGCCCGGACCGGACGGCGGCAGCCAGAACGCGGTTGAGGTGCATGTGTTCCCGGAAAACATGCGCGGGACCGGGGAGGGCTCGCGGCCCTATGACCTCCGCCCCAACTCCACGATGACCAACGCCACCGTGGCGGAGTCCGTGGTCGGCAATGACGGTCACACTCTGATCATCAAATACAAGGACGGTGAGAAGAAAGTCGTGGTCTCCGCAGAAACCCCGGTCGTAACGTACGTTCCCGCCGACAAGTCCGACCTCAAGTCCGGCGCCAAGGTGATTGCCTTCATCAAGAAGCTGCCGGACGGCTCGTTCGAGACCAACCGCGTCAATGTCGGCCGCGACGGTATGACCCCGCCGATGTGACGCGCAAGGAAGTGAAGGAATACCGCCTCCCGCGCGGTGTTTGCGTTGGGTTGGGCGCCAAACACACCCGGGAGAAATATTATGCTGAAATCCTCGTCATCGCCGCGGTTGCTCGCGGCTTCGCTCGCCTTAGTCACCCTGCTCGGAACGGCGGCCTGGGCGCAGCAGCCGCAAACGGTGCGTATTCGCGGCACCCTTGAAGCCATCGACGGGCCGATGCTGTCGATCAAGTCGCGCGAAGGCGCCGACATGAAGGTGAAGATGACCGACAACGTCGCCGTCTTCGCCGTCGTGAAGACCGAACTATCGGAGATCAAGGATGGCTCCTATATCGGCGTCACCGGCATGCCGGAGCCGGACGGCACCCAGAAGGCGGTCGCGGTGCATATCTTCCCCGAGAACCAGCGCGGCGCGGCCGAAGGTTTTCGTCCCTGGGATCAGCGGCCGAACTCGACAATGACGAATGCCACCGTCGCGCAGACGGTGAAGGGCACCGACGGCCAGAACATTCTGGTGAAATACAAGGACGGCGAAAAGAAAGTCGTGGTGCCGCCGGATACGCCAATCGTCACCTTTGTCGCCGGCGACAAGTCCGAGCTGAAGCCGGGCGCGAAGATCATCATCTTCGGCGCGGTGAAGAAGGACGACGGCACGCTGGAAGCCAACCGCGTCAATGTCGGTAGAGACGGGATTACCCCACCGATGTGATCAAGAGAAAGCCGTAACCCCGTCGTCCCGGCGAACGCCGGGACCCATACGCTGCGGCCGCCCGATGTGGCGATGTTGTTGACGACTTCCAACCACAACGAACATTTGCGGTTATGGGTCCCGGCGTTCGCCGGGACGACGATAGAGTTTTGCTCGCTTCTTCACACCGCCAGCAGATTATCGTCGATCTCGGCGACCGTGTTCACGCCGCACAGCCCCATCGTCGTGAGCATTTCCTTCGACAGAATGTCGAGCGCCTTGGCGACGCCCTCTTGTCCCCCCGCTCCCAAGCCATACGCATAGGCGCGGCCGATCATGCAGGACTTGGCGCCGAGCGCGAGTGCGCGTACCACGTCCATGCCGGTGCGGATGCCGCCATCGAACATGATCTCCATCCGCGAGCCGACGGCGTCGACGATCTCCGGCAGCACCTCGATCGAGGACGGCGCGCCGTCGAGCTGGCGGCCGCCATGGTTGGAGACGACGATCGCCTGTGCACCGGTCTTGGCCGCGAGTTCGGCGTCCTCGACGTCCAAAATGCCTTTCAGGACCAGCTTGCCCGGCCAGATCGAGCGGATCCAGTCGAGGTCCTTCCAGTTCAGCGAGGTGTCGAACTGCGAACTGATCCAGGTCGAGAGTGAGGTGATGTCCTCGCTCACTTTCAGATGGCCCGCGAGATTGCCGAAGGTGCGGCGCTTGCCGCGCAGCACGCCGGAAACCCAGCCCGGCTTGGTGGCGAAATCGACCAGTTTCGACAGGGACCATTCCGGCGGCACCGTCATGCCGTTCTTGATGTCCTGGTGACGCTGGCCGATCACCTGCAGGTCGACCGTGACGACCAGCGCCGAGCATTTCGCGGCGATGGCGCGCTCGATCAGCGCCTTGATGAAGCCGCGGTCCTTCATCACGTAGAGCTGGAACCAGAACGGCTTGTCGACGGCGGCTGCGATATCCTCGATCGAGCAGATCGACATCGTGCTCTGGGTGAAGGGAATGCCGGCGGCCTGCGCGGCGCGGCAGGCGTGAATCTCGCCATCGCCATGCTGCATGCCCAGCAGACCGACGGGCGCCAGGATCAGCGGCATCGCCGAAGGCTCACCGAGGATCGTCGTAGAAAGATCGCGCTTCGAGACGTCGACCAGGATGCGCTGACGGAACTTGATCTGCGCCAGATCCTCGGAATTGGCGCGCAGCGTGTCCTCAGTGTAGGAGCCGCGGTCGGCGTAGTCGAAAAACGCCCTGGGAACCCGCCGCATGTGCAACTGGCGCAGATCTTCAATGCAGGTGATGTGCTTCATGGACGTCCCGGCCCCTTCTTGAATTCCTTGTCCGAGCCGTCATCTAGCATGGTTGGAAGGCCAGCCAAATCGCATCTCGGACGGTGGCCTGGAGGGTGAGGATATCCCATGATCACACCACGCAGGGCTCATGCCGACGACGCTGCGACACCCGCTTCCGAGGAAAAACGCCGGCTAGATGATGCGCTGGAGGAGGGGCTCGAAGAGACTTTCCCGGGGTCCGATCCGGTCAATGTCACCCAGCCGCCACCCTCGAAAGAGGACCACCACATCAAGCGGCGCGGCTAGTTGGCATCAGGCCCCGGTCCTCGATCTCAAAAGACCAAGCAATATCAATGAAATGGCGGCTGGCGCGGTCGACCGGCCGTAATGATTCATCATATTTTTTGAAGTCATCTTAGCGGCCGAGGGACTATAACCCCCCGGTAAATAGTCGTGGGCGTTCGGCGATTCGTGGCCTGATTGGCCGGGTCCCGAAATGGCTGGGGGTGACATGAGCCGCAAATATTTCGGTACCGACGGGATTCGGGGCCGCGCCAATGGTCTGATCACGCCGGAGCTCGCGCTCAAGGTGGGACAGGCGGCCGGGCTGGTGTTTCAGCGCGGCGAGCATCGTCACCGCGTGGTCATCGGCAAGGACACACGGCTCTCCGGCTACATGATCGAATACGCCATGGTGGCGGGCTTCACCTCGGTCGGCATGGACGTGCTGCTGCTCGGCCCGATGCCGACGCCGGCGGTCGCGATGCTGACCAAGTCGATGCGCGCCGATCTCGGCGTGATGATCTCGGCCTCGCACAATCTGTTCGAGGATAACGGCATCAAGCTGTTCGGCCCGCAGGGTTTCAAGCTCTCCGACGACGTGGAGAAGCAGATCGAGCAGATGCTCGACGAGCCGATCGACCGCCGACTGGCGCAGAGCGCCAGCCTCGGCCGCGCCCGTCGTATCGACGGCGTGCACGACCGCTACATCGAATTCGCCAAGCGCACGCTGCCGCGTGAATTGTCGCTCGACGGCCTGCGTGTCGTGGTCGATTGCGCGCACGGCGCGGCCTACAAGGTGGTGCCGGAAGCGCTGTGGGAACTGGGCGCCGACGTGATTGCGATCGGCGTCGATCCCGACGGTTTCAACATCAACAAGGAATGCGGCTCGACCGCACCGGAGGCGCTGGCGAAAAAGGTGCGCGAGATGCGCGCTGATATCGGCATCGCGCTCGACGGCGACGCCGACCGCGTCATCCTGGTCGACGAGCGCGGCCATGTCGTCGACGGCGACCAGTTGCTGGCGGTGATCGCGCAAAGCTGGAAGGAAGACGGCCGTCTTGCCAAGCCTGGCATCGTCGCCACCGTGATGTCCAATCTCGGGCTGGAACGTTTCCTCGAAGGGCAGGGCATCGGCATGGTGCGCACCCCGGTCGGCGATCGCTACGTGCTCGAGCAGATGCTCAAGCAGGGCTACAATCTCGGCGGCGAGCCGTCAGGCCACATCATCCTCTCCGACTACGCCACGACCGGCGATGGTTTTGTCGCGGCGCTGCAGGTGCTCGCCGTGGTGCAAAAACTCCGCCGGCCGGTGTCGGAGGTCTGCCACCGCTTCGATCCGCTGCCGCAGATCCTGAAGAACGTGCGCTACCGTTCCGGCAAGCCACTCGATCATGCCGAGGTGAAGTCGGCGATATCGGACGGTGAAAGCCGCCTCAACGGCCATGGCCGGCTGCTGGTGCGCTCGTCCGGCACCGAGCCGGTGATCCGCGTGATGGGCGAGGGCGACGACCGTGATCTGGTCGAGGACGTCGTCGATCAGATCGTCAGCGCGCTGGGCCACGCCGCGGCGGCGTAATCTTCGCCCGACAAGAACGGAACGGCGGCGCCGATCGCTGCTGTGGCAACGCATCGCAGCCATCATCTATTGACGCTGGTCGCGACCATGGCAGCGCCGTAGAACGACAGAACTGCTGTCCGTCGTTCTGTTCGGGAATGCGCCGTTGAACAAGCAAGTGATCGTCTCGGAGGAAACCGCTACCGCGCCGGTGATCGTGCAGGACGCAGCGCCAGGCCTCGCCGCGGGAGCTGTCAAGGCGGCGTCCGCGGGTCCGGCCTATGTCGTGCTGGCCGGCATCAGCTTCTCGCATTTCCTCAACGACACCATGCAATCGCTGATCGCCTCGGTCTATCCGATCCTGAAGGACGCCTACGCGTTGGACTACGGACAGATCGGCCTGATCACGCTGGCGTTCCAGTTCACCGCTTCGCTTCTGCAGCCCGTGGTCGGGCATTTCACCGACAAGAAGGCGCAGCCGTTCTCGCTGGCGATCGGCATGGGCTTTACCTTCTTCGGCTTGCTGTTGCTCAGCGTCGCCGCGCGCTATCCCGTGATCCTGATCGCAGCCTCGCTGGTCGGCCTCGGCTCGGCGGTATTTCATCCGGAGTCGGCGCGGATCGCGCGCCTTGCCTCGGGTGGGCGTTACGGCTTTGCGCAATCGGTATTCCAGCTCGGCGGCAGTTTTGGCACGTCGATGGGGCCGGTGCTGGCCGCGCTGATCGTGGTGCCGTTCGGTCAGCCGAGCATTGCGTGGTTCTCGTCGATCGCGTTTCTGGCAATCGTGATCCTGTGGCGGATCGGCGTCTGGTATCGGCCGCAGATCGTGACGAAGAAGTCTGCGGCGGTGGAACGTCATCCGGACCATCCGGATTCGCGGCGCGTAAAAATCGCGCTCGCGGTGCTGGTCGCGCTGCTGTTCTCGAAGCAGCTCTACGTCTCCAGCCTGTCGAGCTATTACATCTTCTATCTGATCGACAAGTTTCATATCTCGACGCAGGCAGCCCAACTCTATCTCTTCATCTTCCTCGCCTCCAACGCCGCAGGTGCGTTTTTCGGCGGGCCGCTCGGTGATCGCTACGGCCGCAAATACGTCCTGTGGTTTTCGGTGCTCGGCGCGCTGCCGTTCACGCTGGCGCTGCCCTATGCCGGCCTGGTCGGCAGTGCGGTGCTCACCGTGTTCATTGGCCTCATCCTCTCGTCGGCGACGTCCTCGATCATCGTGTTTGCGCAGGAGCTGATGCCCCACCGCTTCGGAATGATCTCCGGGGTGTTCTTCGGCGTCGCCTTCGGCATCGGTGGACTCGGCGCCGCCGTGCTCGGCAGGCTCGCCGATCACACCGGCATCGCCTTCGTCTATCACCTCTGCGCGTTCCTGCCTGCGCTCGGATTGCTCGCGGTGTTTCTGCCGAAGATGCCGCAGCACGCGCGCTGAAACTTCGATGCTCTCGCGAGTCGAGGAAGCGAGGTTCGTTGCATCAACAAAATCTTAACGGCGCGAAAGCGCGCCTGCTCTCGTCAACATATCGTTAGAATGTTTCGCCATGTTCGACTCGCGCGCGCAAGCGGCGTCGACGGGAAAGTCAGAGATTATCAACCTTAATAATTAGGGTTAAGCGCCGCTTAAACATTTGATGGCATCGTCCGCCCGTGAATTTTTGAAGTGAGGCCGTTTGGAGCAAGCCTCACCGGACAAAGGACGAGCCCAATGCGTAGCGTTAAGTTTTTCATTGCCGCCGGTGCGGCCACCTTGTTGTCTCACGCCGCGCTCGCCGCCGATATGGCAATCGCGCCGCCGCCGTATGCGCCCGCCGTCGTCGAAGACTTCGGCGGCTGGTATCTGCGCGGCGACATCGGCTTCAGCAATCAGCAAGTCGATCGTCTGAACAACGTGCTCGATCTCAACAATACATCGTCGGTTCAGAGGAACAGCTTCAACACCGCGGGCATCTTCGGCCTCGGCGTCGGTTACAAGGTCAACAACTGGTTCCGCGCCGACGTCACCGGTGAGTACCGCGGCAATTCGCAATTCTTCGGCACCGATCGCATCACCTATGCGGGCGGCGTCGGCACCGACACCTACCACGCCACCAAGAACGAGTGGGTCGTTCTGGCCAACGCTTATGTCGATCTCGGCACCTGGTGGTGCATCACCCCGTTCATCGGCGCCGGCGTCGGCGGGGCGCGGGTTGCGATCAACGGCTTCACCGATCAGGGCATTGCCAACAATGGCGGCGGCGCGCTGCCGGGTCTCGCCTTCGGCGACAACGTCGCGAAGTGGAATTTCGCCTGGGCTGCGCATGCCGGTCTCGCCTACAAGGTCACGCCGAACTTCACCGTCGAACTCGCCTATCGCTATCTCGACATGGGCGATGGCCTCACCGGCGACCTCCGAACCTTCGACGGCACCAACAACGTCAACAACCCGATGACCTTCAAGAACATCACGTCGCATGATCTGAAGGTCGGCGTGCGCTGGGATCTGACCAGCCCGCAGGTTTATGCGCCGCCGCCGCCGATGATCCGCAAAGGTTAATCGCAACCTTCATTCGTTAACGCTCGTCGAACGGCGCGGGGTAGTTCCCGCGCCGTTTGCTTTGTCGCATGACGAACCGCGGGCTGCGCGAACGCGAAAATGTTTGTCGGCTTTCAGCCGAGATCGCGCCGAAACTGTGTCCGCGACAACGATTGGTTAAGGTTAACAGGCGATGATCAACGCAAGTTTCAGAGTGTCCGATGGAGCGTTGCGATGCGTCGATTGTTTCTGGTGGCTGCGATGTGGGGAGCGGTCAGCGTCGCCCAGGCGGCCGATATGCCGGACCTGCCGATCCTTCGCGGCAGCTTCACGGAGGGGGTGAACACCGTGAACTGGCAGGGCGCCTACATCGGCGCACATGGCGCCTATGGCACCTCCAACATGAACTTCACGGGTTCGACGAGAAGCGTCGCGGCGCGTCTCATGGACGGCCTGGAGATGGAGCAAGTCCAGCGGATTTCGGAATGGCCGGTGATGGGCAAAGTCTCAGTGCACGGCAGCGGATTCGGCGGGTTCGTCGGCTACAACTGGCAGTGGACCGACACTGTCGTCGGCCTTGAGTTCAACTACACGCACGGCAAGTTCGGCGGGTCGCAGACCGGCAGCATATCGCGTTTCTTCACGCTTCCTTCGGGGTACACGGACTCGGTGACTTATCAAGGCACCGCGCGAATGAATATTTCCGACATGGGCACGATTCGGATGCGCGGCGGCTACGCCTACGGTCCGTTCCTGCCCTATTTGTTCGGCGGTATCGCGCTGGGGCAGGCCGATATCGTTCGCACCGCTCGCGTTTTCGGTACTCAGGTCAATCCGGCGGCCGCGCCTGGATTCCAGAACGTGCCATTCGACCTCAGCGCAACCGACGCCCAGTACGCCCATTTGATCTACGGCTATTCGCTCGGCCTCGGCACCGAGGTGATGCTGATATCGGGTCTATTCATGCGGGCGGAATGGGAATACGTGCGCTTCACTTCGTCGGTCGACACCAGCATCAACACCGTCCGCGCTGGCCTCGGTTACAAATTCTGATCCTGTCGCGGGGAGTGGCGGCCCGTCGCCGTTGACAGATTTACCGCCGCCTGTTGCACTGTCGCCCCAACGAGGGTGACGGCGCATGAAGATCTACGGCGATACCAGTTCCGGCAATTGCCTGAAGGTGAAAGGGGTCTGCGTCCATCTCGCGCTGCCCTACAGCTGGATTGCGGTCGATACGCTCAGGGGCGAGACGCGCACCGCGGAGTTCCTGAAACTCAACGGCGCCGGCCAGGTTCCCACCATCGAACTCGACGACGGCCGTTCGCTGGCGCAATCCAACGCCATCATCCGCTATCTCGCGCGCGGCTCTCACCTCATTCCGCAGGATGCGTTCGCGCAAGGCAGGATGGACGAGTGGCTGTTCTGGGAGCAGTACAGCCATGAACCCTATATCGCCGTTTGCCGCTTCCAGATCTTCTACCTGAAGAAGTCCGCTTCCGACCTCGATCCCGATAAGGTCAAGCGGGGCTATGCGGCGCTGGCGCGGATGGAGCATCAACTCGCCATCACGCCCTTTCTGGTAGGCGATGCCGTCACGCTCGCTGACATATCGCTGCTGGCCTATACGCGCCTAGCGCATGAGGGCGGCTTTCACCTCGACGGCTACGCCGCGTTGCGCCGCTGGATCGGGGAGACCGAGAAATTTTTCGGGCTCCCGTCAGCGCACTGATCACACCGGAAATCTTCATGTCTGCCCAACCACAGATCGCCATTCGTGCTGCCCGAGTCGAGGAAGTCGGCCTCATCGTCGCCATGCTGGCGGACGATCCGCTCGGCGGCCCTCGGGAGCGGATCGAGGATCCGCTGCCGTCATCCTATTTTGCCGCGTTCGAACGAATCACACGCGATCCGAATATTCTGCTCGTCGTCGCCGAGGACGGCGAGGGCGCCGTGGTCGGATGCCTGCAGCTCTGCGTCCTGCCGGGACTGAGCTCGCAGGGCACATCGCGCGGCCTGATCGAGGATGTCCGCGTCGCCAAAAACTGCCGCAGCCGCGGCATCGGCGAACAGTTGGTGCAGTGGGCGGTGGCGGAAGCCCGCGTGCGTGGTTGCAAGGTGGTCGAACTGTTGACGCATCACACCCGCGTCGATGCGCAGCGCTTTTACGAGCGGCTGGGTTTTGCCCGCAGCCATGTCGGAATGACCGTGCGATTTTGACCCGGCATGGCGTTTTCCATCGGAACTCGCATCAAGAAAAAGCGTCGCAGCAAAAGCCAGCGAAGCGATTGAAGCGAATCCGCGCGGGCCACTTCAGGTAGTCGCCGCTATGCGATCCGGTTAACAACCGATAAACTACGCGCGCGGCCGTGATTTTACGGATCGGAACGTCTCCGCTATGCCCGCGTATCCCATGGGGCCTGGGCAGCTTGGGGATTTTCAGATGAAAAAATATTCGATCGTCCGGATTGGAAGCGAATATGTCGTGCAGGCGGAAGAGACCAGCATTCTGAAGGTTTCGAGCCGGCGCGAGGCGGCCAAGCTGGTCACCGATGCCGCCGGCTTGCTGCAGCAGGAGCCCGCGCCCGCCGAGGATGTACCCCCATCACGCGAGCGTGAAACGCCTGAAGTTCCTTGACGATCGGGTGCGATTCCCATAATGACCGCGGCGGGACACCTCCCCCCAACGGGAGGCTTACTATCTGGAAGGATAGATTATGACCGTGGCGAAGCCCGCTTCGCGGCCGAACGTGCCGCATTTCTCATCCGGCCCCTGCGCCAAGCGTCCTGGCTGGAATTCCCAGAATCTCACGGACGCAGCGCTCGGCCGTTCGCATCGCGCGAAGGTCGGCAAGGCCAAGCTCAAGCTCGCGATCGAACTGACGCGCGAAGTGCTCGAGGTGCCGGCCGATTACAAGATCGGCATCGTGCCGGCGTCCGACACCGGCGCGGTCGAAATGGCGCTGTGGTCGCTGCTTGGCGCGCGCCCCGTCACCACCATCGCCTGGGAATCCTTCGGCGAGGGCTGGGTCAGCGACATCGTCAAGGAATTGAAGCTCAAGGACGTCACCAAGCTGCATGCCGGCTATGGCGACATTCCCGATCTTGCCAAGGCCGATCCGGCCTCCGACATCGTCTTCACCTGGAACGGCACCACGTCGGGCGTGCGCGTGCCGAATGCCGACTGGATCAAGGCCGATCGCCAGGGCCTCACGATCTGCGACGCGACGTCGGCCGCGTTCGCGCAGCCGCTCGATTTCGCAAAGCTCGATGTGGTGACGTTCTCCTGGCAGAAGGCACTGGGGGGCGAAGCCGCGCATGGCATGCTGATCCTTAGCCCGCGCGCGGTGGAGCGGCTGGAAACCTACAAGCCGGCGTGGCCGCTGCCGAAGATTTTCCGCCTGACCAAGGGCGGCAAGCTCAACCAGGGCATTTTCGAAGGCGAGACCATTAACACGCCCTCGATGCTGTGCGTCGAGGATTATCTCGACGCGCTGAACTGGGCCAAGTCGATCGGCGGCCTCAAAGCGCTGATCGCGCGCGCCGACGCCAACACCAAGGTGTTGGCGGACTGGAAGGCAAAGACGCCGTGGATCGATTTCCTGGCCAAGGAAGCCTCGATCCGCTCCAACACTTCCGTGTGCCTTAAGTTCGCCGATCCCGCCATCACCTCGCTGACCGCGGATGCGCAGGCGGAGTTTTCCAAGAAGCTGGTCGCGCTGGTCGAGAAGGAAGGCGCCGGTTACGACTTCGCCTACTACCGCGATGCGCCGGCGGGCCTGCGCATCTGGTGCGGCGCCACCGTGGAAGCTTCCGACGTCGCGCTGCTGACGCAATGGATCGACTGGGCGTTTGCCGAGACCAAGGCTGCGCTGCCGAAGGCTGCCTGACACAGCCTGAAGTTCAGCCGTGCGGATGCTCCGCACGGCAACACCTTTCACAGGCGATCCCATGTTTGAACCCGAGAACGACATCGAGCGTTTGCTGATGCGTGCATCGGCGGATCCGGCTGAACGGCCGGCCTTTGCGCGCGCGTTGATGGACGCCCAAATCGTACTGGTGCTGGTGCCCGACCGTCCGATCGCGTCCGGGCCTGACGGCAACGCCGTTATTCCTGAAGGCACCAAAATGACACTGCCGAGCGCGGAGCGCGGCGAAGAAAGATTGATTCCGTTCTTTACCGCACGCTCGCGTGCGAAGGCCTGGTACCGCAACGATCACGTCGCGGTGCCCGAGCGGGTGCGCGACCTGTTCGCGCGCTATCCCGGCGCGCCATTCGTGCTCAATCCGGGATCGGATTACGGCAAGGATTTTACGCCGGGCGAAGTGGCGCGGATGCTGGCAGGCGATTTCGAACTCAGCGGCCCGCAGGCCGTCACCACCAAGGCGCCGGAACAGATCATGCTGGCGCACCCCAAGGAAATTCCATCGGCCTTGATCGAAGCGCTGGCGCGCGAACTCGTCGCGGTCAAATCCGTCCGCGGCGCCTGGCTGATGCTGGCAATGCGCGGCGG
>CADEDX010000047.1:0-3544 GCA_902826195.1 uncultured Bradyrhizobium sp.
GCGGCCAAGTGCAGCCGGGCGCGGTGCTGCGGGTGCATGGCGCCGGCGGCGGCGTGGGGCTCGCCGCCGTCGAGATCGGCAAGATGCTGGGCGCGACCATTATCGCCACCGCGTCGAGCGACGAGAAGCTGGCAATCGCACAGGCGCGGGGCGCCGACCATCTCATCCGCTACGATCGCGAGCCGTTTCGCGACGCCGTCAAGCGCATCACCGACGGGCAGGGCGCGGACGTGGTGTTCGATCCCGTCGGCGGCGAGGTGTTCGAGAACTCAATGCGCTGCATCAACTGGGGCGCACGGCTGCTGATCATCGGCTTCACCGGCGGCATCGGTTTAGCCAAGACCAACCTTCTGATGATCAAGGGCGCCAGCGTGCTCGGTGTCCGCGCCGGCGAAGCGGTGCGGAAGAATCCCGCGCTCGGCGAGGTCAGGATCACGGAGCTGACGGAATGGGCGGAGGCCGGAAAGATCCGGCCGAACATCTCGCACCGGCTGCCGCTGGAAGATTACGCGAAGGCGATGCGGCTGTTGATTGAGCGCAAGGCGATCGGACGCGTCGCGCTGACGATGGGGTGATGGCGCGTCACGGCTTCACGAACGTTCCATCCTGCAGGAACGCGATCGTCTGCGCCACCGCCACGCTGTTTCGCACCAGCCACGGATGCGCCGTGTTGATCACGGTATGGTCGGCCATGCCATCGACCCTGGTGTTTTCCACCGACACCCGGCCGTCATGCGGTTTCGGCAGCATCTTGCCGCCGAGGGGATCCATCGAGCGGTTTCCGGCGATGATGCCGACCGGATAGTCCAGCGGCGGAAACAGCGCGTTGATCGCGTCGTCTCGTTTGGTGCCGAGCTGCTGCCCGGCCGGTCCGAAGAAGGCGCGGTAGGCGCCGAAATGCTTCAGCCGGTCGGCGATTTCGCTGCCGCTGTTGGGCGTGCCCAGCATCACGACGCGGCCGAGACGTTCTGGCCGGTGCCTGGCAATGTAGACGCGGGCCAGCAGACCGCCCATGGAATGGCAGACGAAATGGATCGAGCCGTCGATGCGATCGGCAAAGCTCCGGATGGCGGGATGGATGTCCTCCGCCAGCCCCTCCAGCGCCTTGCGGCGGCTTTCATAGTCCAGATTGAAGGTAGCGAAACCGGCGCGCTCCAGCGCCAGCTGCATCTTCCGAAATGATAGCGCGGTCCTGCTGATGCCATGCAGCAGGACGACGCCGTCTTGCGTCGCGTTGGCCGATGCGCGCCGTTCGCTCACTTATATTCGCGTTCCTGCCACCATGGGAAGTAGTCCGGCATGTCGGTCGACACCTTGTCCTTGAATTGCGCGGGGCGCTTTTCCAGGAACGAAACCACGCCTTCCTTGACGTCGTCGCTGCGCCCGCGCGCATAGATGCCGCGGCTGTCGACCTTGTGGGCTTCCATCGGATCGTCGGCGCCCATCATGCGCCACATCATCTGCCGGATTAGCGCCACTGATACCGGCGCGGTCTTGGCCGCGAATTCCTTGGCAAGAGCGCGCGCCGCCGGTAGCAGTTCGTCCGGCGGCACCACCTTGCTGACGAGGCGGCCGGCGAGCGCTTCCTGCGCCGGGAAGACGCGGCCGGAATAGCACCATTCCAGCGCCTGCGAGATGCCGACGATGCGCGGCAGGAACCAGCTCGAGGCGGCTTCCGGCACGATGCCGCGCTGGGAGAACACGAAGCCGAAGCGCGCGGCTTCCGAGGCGATGCGGATGTCCATCGCCAGCTGCATGGTGACGCCGATGCCGACGGCGGGGCCGTTCACGGCCGCAATCACCGGCTTCAGGCATTTGAAGATCCGCAGCGTCACCTGACCGCCGCCGTCGCGCACCTGGGGATCGCTGTAATCGACCTTGCCGTCGGCGAGCCGCTTCACCGGGCCACGCCGCGCGTCGCGGTCAAAGGTGTTGGCGCCGGAGGAGAGATCGGCGCCCGCGCAGAAGCCGCGCCCGGCGCCGGTCACGATGATGGCGCGGATATTGTCGTCCTTGTCAGCTGCGTCGAAGGCATCGATCATTTCCTGCTGCATTGTGCCGTTGAAGGCGTTGAGCTTGTCGGGCCGGTTCAGCGTGATGGTGAGGATCTGATCTTCGACCTCGTACTTAATGGTCTCGTACGCCATGGGGTTTCCTTCCGTTGCGTTTCTTTCGTTGATTATTTGTAGCTCGTCATTCCGGGGCGCGCCACTTGGCGCGAACTTTGATGTGCAGTTGCACATCAGAGAATCCATCTTGCTGCCCGGTATGCGGCCAGATGGATTCCGGGTTCGGCGCTGCGCGCCGCCCCGAAATGACGGCGAGAAAGTTAGCTCTCCGGCGACGAGGGCCATGGCCGCTGCGCCCCGCGCAGGCCCTCAAAGGTCTTGGCCATGCCGAGCACGCCGATGTCGTCGAAGCGGCGGCCGACGATCTGCACGCCGATCGGAAAGCCCTTCGCGTCGTAACCGCCATTGACCGAGATCGCGGGATTTTCGGCCATGTTCCACGGCACGGTGAAGGCAATGTGCTCGAACGGCCGATCCGGATCGTTGACCGGGGAGGCGAACTCTGCCGGAAAATTCACCACCGGGGACACCGGGGAAATGACGTAATCAAGATCGTGGAACAGATTTGCCGCCGCCGCGCGGATCGCCATCGTGGCGTTGAATCCCCTGACGACGTCGACGCCCGAAAGCTTCGCTGCGGATTCCGCCCATTTGACGATGTAAGGCAGGGTCTTGTCGCGCTCGTCCGGCGAGAGCTTCGAGAGATCGTCCCACAGCCGGGCGCGCCAGAAATGGTCAAGCCCGTCGAGCATTTCGCGCGTCAGGATGCCGTCGATCTCGGTGACGACGGCTCCGGCGGACTCAAATGCCTTGGCGGCCTTGATGGCGACGTTGCGCACCTCGCTTTCCAGCGGCTGGCCCGCGCCGGCGTCGAGCATCAGGCCGAGGCGCAGCTTGCGCGGCGGCTTGTCGACGACCTTCCAGTGCAGGCTGCTGTCGGCCGGCAGGCTGGTGCCGTCGCGGCGGTCCGGCTTCGACAGCACGCACATCATCAGCGCCGCATCGTCGACGGTGCGGGTCATCGGGCCGGCGACGCGGCCTACATACGGTGGATCGATCGGCACACGGCCAAAACTCGGCTTCAGCGCGACGAGACCGCACCATGAGCCCGGCAGCCGGATCGAACCGCCGATATCGGTGCCCAGATGCAGCGGGCCGTAGCCGGCTGCGGCTGCGGCGCCTGCGCCGGAAGACGAGCCGCCGGCATTCTTGCTCAGGTCCCAGGGATTGCGGGTGAGGGGGTGGAAGCTGGAGAGGCCCGACGACAGCATGCCGTAATCCGGCATCGTGGTCTTGGCGAAGATGATCGCGCCTGACTCGCGCAACCGCGCGGCGGGCGGCGAATCTTTCTCTGCTGCTACCAGCTTGACGCTGGCTGACCCCAGCGGCACCGGCTGGCCCTTGGTGGCCATGTTGTCCTTGATGGTGACGGGAATGCCGTCGAGCGTGCCCGCGGGCTCGCCCTTCTGCCAGCG
>CADEDX010000047.1:3644-21188 GCA_902826195.1 uncultured Bradyrhizobium sp.
TGATGGTGACGGGAATGCCGTCGAGCGTGCCCGCGGGCTCGCCCTTCTGCCAGCGATCGGTCGAAACCTTCGCCGCGGCGCGCGCTGCCTCGGGATCGAACAGATAGAGCGCCTTGATGTGCGGCTCCCACGCCGCGACATGCCCGATCACTTCCTCAAGCACTTCCGAGGGCGAGAACTGCTTGGCACGATAGCCCGCAATCAGGTCAGTCGCCGTGAGGTCGTGCAGCGAGGTGATTTCGTCCTCGGTGACGGGTTTATGCATGCGACCCTGCCGGAAGACGGGTTTCAATGATGCGGGCGAACATGCTGGCGCCGATCGGCAGGATCTTGTCGTCGAGCACAAAACCCGGATTGTGCACCGGCACGGAGCCTTCATGGCCGACCCAGAAATAGGCGCCCGGAATCGCCTGCATCATGTCGGCGAAATCCTCGCTGCCCATTTTCGGCGCCGAGCGCGTCAGGACGTTGGCGGGATCGACGATCGTCTTCGCCACGGCTTCGACCACCCTGGACTGTTCTTCCTGGTTGACGAGGACGCTGAACGTATCGCGGATGTCGGCGGTGATTTCGCATTCGAAGGTCGCGGCAACGCCGGCGCAGATTTTTCGCATGCGGTCGCGTATCAGGGCGCGCACGCCGTCGTCGAAGGCGCGCACCGTGCCGCCGAGCCGGGCGTCGCCGGGGATCACGTTGTTGGCGGAGCCGGCATGGATCTGCGTGACCGAAAGCACCGCAGACTTCAGCGGATCGACATTGCGGCTGACGATCGACTGCAGCGCCTGCGTCAGCGTCGTCGCGATGATGACCGCGTCCTTGGAGCGTTCCGGCATCGCGCCATGCGCACCGTAGCCCTGGATGGTGATGTCGAAGAAATCAGCGCCGGCCATCGCCGGTCCCGGCAGGATCGCAATCTCGCCATGGTTCAGGTCCGGCGCATTGTGCAGGCCATAGACCTCGTCGCAGGGGAATTTTTCAAACAGGCCATCCTTGATCATCGCGCGCGCGCCGCCGAGGCCTTCCTCGGCCGGCTGGAAGATGAAATGCACGGTGCCGTCGAAATTCTTGGTCTCGGCCAGATAGCGCGCTGTGCCGAGCAGCATGGTGGTGTGGCCGTCATGGCCGCAGCCGTGGAAGCGGCCGGGAATCGTCGAGCGCCATTTTAAATTGGTGTTCTCTTCCATCGGCAGCGCGTCCATGTCGGCGCGCAGCCCGATGCGCTTGCCGCTGCTGCCTTTGCCCTTGAGCACGCCGACCACGCCGGTGCCACCGAGGCCGCGATGCACCTCGATGCCCCAGCCCTTCAGCTTTTCCGCGACGATGCCGGAGGTGCGCACTTCCTCGAAGCCGATCTCGGGATGCGCATGCAGATCGCGTCTGATCGCGGTGAGTTCCTCGGCATAGCCGTCGATGCGGTGGATGGTGGGCATGTCTGTTATCCCGTGACTGGAGAGGTGGAGCGAGAGGGGGCGGGTGGAGCGAAGGCAGGGCCGTTCGGCTTGATGCGGATGCCCGGACGCAGTTTTGTCCACGGCAGCATTGCCGTATCGGCGGGCATCGCGCCCGGTGCGGCGCAGATCAAAAGCTTGTCGGCGATCGGTTCGAAGTCGGCCCGGAAGTGCACTGAGCTTTTGTTGACCAGGATTTTCTGTTCAGTCGGCTCGATGCCGACATAGCGGTACATCGACTGGTCCGCAAGCTGTGCCTTGTAGGAGGCGACGACCACGCGGACGTCACCGATTCGCAGGCAGGCCGATGGTCCCATCTCCATGTCGCGGCCACGGTAATACGGGCCAGTCGCCACGAAGTTTCCATCCGACAGTTTTTCGACGACGAAACTTTCGCGGTAGGGTGCGTCGCCGGGAATACCGGACTTGCCGCCGAGATCGAGCGTCAAGGTGGCGCCGACACCGGCCGCATGCGCCGCGCTGGCCGACTCCGGATCGTAGATCACGCCGGTGGCGCCGGAGGCGCGGTTGCGCACCAGCGCGCGCAGCATGCCTGTGGTGTCGGAATCTCCGCCAGCGCCGGGATTGTCCTGGGTGTCGGCGATGACGATCGGCTTGGATGCCGATCGTGCCAGCTCCATCGCGAGGCGCACGCCGTCGTCGGGCGAAAAGATACGGCCGTCGAAACCGTCCTCATGGCTCTCGATCAGCGCCGCGAGCTTGTCGGCGGCGGCATCGGCGTCGGCCTGTGTCCTGCCATAGGCGAACACGCTCGGTCCGCAATCCCCGATATCCGCGGCCGGAAAGCCCGGCGCAAACGACAGCGTAGGCACCGCATCGTTTTCGAGCGCGGCCAGCCTTTGATAGATGCCCTTTGCCGGCTGGTCGAAGGTGCATTGCCAGGAGATCGGGATCAGGAACGGCAATTGCCGGAACGCCTTTGCGAAGCGCGTCCTGGTCTTCAGCATCAACGCGAGATGTTTCGCGCAGGCGCGGCCGGTCTCTGCCATGTCGACGTGGGGATAGGTGCGGTAGGCGATCAGCGCGTCGGCATGATCCATCATCTCGGGCGAGACGTTGGCGTGGAGGTCGAGGCTCACCACCAGCGGCAGGTCCTTGCCGATCACCTGGCGCACGCGGGCCAGCGTTTCACCTTCGCCGTCGTCATGCCGTTCGGTCACCATGGCGCCGTGCAGGTCGAGATAGACGGCATCGATCGGTCCGGCCGCGGCGATGCCGTCGACGATTTCCTTCATGACGCGCTCGAAGGCATCGGTGGTGACATGCGCGGAGGGGACCGCGGCCGCCGAAATCGTCGGCACCAGTTCCCAGCCGTTGGCTTCCGCGGCTTCGACAAAGCCGGCGAGGCCGACATTGATCTTGCGCATCACCTTGAGCACGTCGGCGCCGTGCGCCATCGACGGCCAGCCGCCGCCATGGACGAAGTCCTCAAAGGTCGCTTTGGTCGGCGCGAACGTATTGGTCTCGTGCAGGAAGGCGCCAACGGCGATGCGGGTCATCAAGTCTCTCGGTCAATGCTTTTCGCTGCGGGGACGTTAAGCGCGACATCGTGGCGAGCGCAAGCCGGGGAGCAATCCCGTTTTGCATGCCGCCCCACCGTCATTGTGAGCGAAGCGAAGGAATCCATCTCGCGTCTTGCTGAGAGGTGGATTGCTTCGTCGCTTATGCTCCTCGCAATGACGGGGAGGGGCCGTCGCCAATGCGCTGCTGTTTGTGCTCGTGGGATTACCCGAGCAGCCGTCCGGCTGCGCGCCCCGCTTAGCTCAACGTCGCCAGCAAGCCCGCCATCAAACGGCCGCGCTCGGCGAGGCTGTCGACCTCGATATGTTCGTTGAGCGTATGGGCGTCGGCGCCGCGAACGCCGAGGCCGTCCAGCGTCGGGACGCCCATCGCGCCGGTGAAATTACCGTCGGAACCGCCACCCGCGCTGCCGTGCGGGAGTTCGAGGCCCATGCCCTTCGCGATCCCGCGCGCGTGTTCGTAGAGCGCCATGGTGCCGGCGTCCGGTTCCCACACGGGGCGGGTCACCCCGCGGGTGACCCTGAACGTGACGTCGTTGCTGCTGCCGGAAAGTGCGAGCATCCGCTCGACGCCGCGATCGAGGTCGGCCTGCCGCTTGGCCATGCTGAGCGCTTCGCCGCTGCAGGTCGTGGCAACGCAATTGACCCATTGCCCGCCATGCACGACGCCCACCGAGAAGGTACAATCTTCGGTCGTCATTCCGTCGATGGCGATGATCTGGCGCGCCATCTCGCGGATCGCGGAACGGCCGGATGAAAGCGTGGCGCCGGCATGGCTCGGCCTGCCGATGGCTTCGAGATTGAAGCGGGCGATGGCGTATCGCCCGGTGACCACGCCGTTGTTGGGGCGGCCCGGCTCCGGCACCAGCACGTATTTGTTGCGCGCCGCCTCGGCCTCGATGATGTCGCGCGTCGAGGGCGTGCCGACCTCTTCATCCGGCGTGAACAGCACCGTGATCGGCAACGGGGTCATAAACGAAGCGCGGGCCAGTTGCCGGATCGCTTCGAGGGTGAGGTAGTTGCCGCCTTTCATGTCGAAGATGCCAGGGCCGAAGCATTTGTTGCCTTCGCGCCGCCACGCCAGCTTCTCCAGCGTGCCGACGGGATGGACGGTATCGAGATGACCCGCGATCAGGATGCCGGGCTCGCCCTGTTTCGGGTGGGGGAAGCGTGCACGGACGCAGCCGGCAAAACCCTGCCGCCCGGCGATGCGTTCGATGGTCGCACCCATGATGGCCATTTCACGCGCTGCAAGGTCGAGCATGCGATCGACCGCCGACGCATCCCAAGTAGGGCTTTCGCATTCGACCCAGGCGCGCAAACCCTGCAGCATGGTCTCGGAATCAAATGGAAGGTTGGCAGGATTCATGATGGGTCCTCCCGGTTTGGCCGGAATGTATCGGTTCGATGCAGGCCCTTACGAGAAGGATCGGTGGTAGATTTGTAAAGGGAAAACATCAAGCGTTGGGGGCCTGCTCGGTGCGCGGTCAGGGTAACGGTAATTCTGGCATCATTCTTGATTGTAGACGTTGGATGAGGCGTGTTGGCGGAGCTGAACGGGGACTGCAATCCATCCGGCGGCGGGCGCAAGCCGGCCTTAATCAGGACCTGTCTGGAGGGCTGTCCTGAATTCTGCCTGAGCGCCGGCGTCACGAATGTCGTCGTGTCAAAAGGTGTTTGTGAAGCTGAATATCGACCCTATAGTCCGGTCAGAAAACGGGCAGGGGCCCGAATAATGGGCGTTCGGGCGTCGAGACGACAACGGAGATGAAGGAATGAACGTGTTTAGAAAAGCTATTCTTGCGGCGGCCTGTGTCGGCAGCCTGGCGGCTGTGACTTCGCCGGCGGTGGCCCAGACGACATTGCGCGTGGTGATGCATTCGGATTTGAAGATTCTCGACCCGATCTGGACCACGGCCTACATCGTCCGCAACCACGGCTACATGATCTACGACGTGCTGCTCGCGCAGGATGAGAAGGGCGAGATCAAGCCGCAGATGGTGGAGAAGTACGACACCTCGGCGGACAAGAAGACCTACACTTTCACGTTGCGCGAAGGGCTGTTGTGGCACGACGGCAAGCCGGTGACGTCGGAAGATTGCATCGCTTCCATTAAACGCTGGGCGGTAAAGGACTCGCTCGGTCAGAAAATGATGACCTTCGTTGCTTCGATCGATGCGGTCGATGCCAAGACTTTCACCATCAAGCTCAAGGAACCGACCGGCCTCGTGCTGCTGGGTCTGTCGAAGCCGTCCTCCAACGTGCCGTTCATGATGCCCAAGCGCGTCGCCGACACCGATCCCAACAAGCAGATCGAGGATTTCACGGGCTCCGGCCCCTTCGTCTTCGTCAAGGATGAATGGAAGCCCGGCGACAAGACCGTTTACGTCAAGTTCGACAAGTACATGCCGCGCTCCGAGCCTGCCTCGGGTCTCGCGGGCGGCAAGATCGCAAAGGTGGATCGCATCGAATGGCGCGCCATTTCCGACGCGCAGCAGGCGGTCAACGCGCTTTCCAAAGGCGAGATCGACTTCATCGAGGCGCCCAGCCACGACCTGCTACCAACCCTGAAGAAGGATCCGAACGTCACCGTATTCGTCTCGCCGCAGGCGAAGAACCAGTATGTGTTCCGGCCGAACACCCTGCACAAGCCATTCGACGATCCGAAAATCCGCCATGCACTGTGGTACGCCTTTAACCAGGAAGACTTCCTGATGGCGGCCATCGGCGACGAGAACTACATCAAGCCGTGCCAGGCGCTGTTCATCTGCGACACGGCGCTCGCCACGACCAAGGGAATGGACGGCCTTCTCACTTCCAATGCCAAGAAGGCGCAGGAGTTACTGAAGGAGGCGGGCTATGACGGTACGCCCGTGGTGCTGATGCACTCCACCGACCTCAAGGTTCTGACCAATCTGGCGCCGGTGGCGAAGTCGCTGATGGAGAAGGCGGGCTTCAAGGTCGACATGCAGTCGATGGACTGGCAGACGCTGGTGGCACGGCGTGCCAAGAAGGATCCGCCCAGCGCGGGAGGCTGGAACGCCTTCCTCACGTCCTGGGTCGCCGCCGACGTGATGAACCCGATCTCGACCGCCTATGTGAACGCCGGATGCGACAAGGCATCGTTCGGCTGGCCTTGCGACGAGAAGCTCGAGAAGCTGCGCGATGAATTTGCCCGCGAGACCGACCCTGCCAAGCAGAAGACGATCGCGGAAGCGGTGCAACTGCGCGTCATCGAGTACACGCCGGAGATTCCGGTCGGCGAGTGGGTGTCGCCTGCTGCGATGCGCAAGAACGTCAAGGGCTACCTGACCTCGCCGGTGCCGGTACTCTGGAACATCGAAATCACCAAGTGATGTGACGGCGGCGGGCGACGGCTTTCCGCCGCCCGCCGATTTCGGGGATCAATCGTTCGATGTATGGTTATCTGTTCCGGCGACTGCTCGGTACCATCCCGGTGATGCTGGTGGTGGCAGTCTTCATTTTCCTGATGCTGCGCCTGACCCCCTCGGATCCGGCGGCGATCATCGCCGGCGACAACGCTACTACGGAACAAGTGGCGCAGATTCGCAGCCAGCTCGGCCTCGATCGCCCATTGATCGAGCAGTTCTTTATCTGGTCGGCCAACGTGCTGAGCGGCGATTTCGGCGAGAGCTTCTTCTTCAAGAAGACGGTCGCCGCGCTGATCGGCGAGCGAATCGAGCCGACGCTGTCGCTCGCCTTCTTCACGATCCTGATCGCGGTGCTGGTCGCGGTACCGCTCGGCGTGCTGGCGGCGCACCGGCAAGGTTCCTGGGTCGACCGCATCGTGATGGGCTTTTCGGTCCTTGGCTTCTCCGTGCCCGTGTTTGTGATCGGCTATCTCCTGATCTACCTGTTCGCGATCTATTTGAACTGGCTGCCGGTACAGGGCTATCAGCGGATCGGGGAGGGCTTCGCCGGCTGGGTGGAGCGGTTGATCCTCCCCTCGATGACGCTGTCCGTCATCTATGTCGCGCTGATCGCCCGCATGACTCGCACCAGCGTGCTGGAGGTGTTGTCGGAGGACTATATCCGCACCGCGCGAGCGAAAGGGCAGATCGAACGCAAGGTGCTGTTCCGCCATGCGCTGCGCAACGCAGCGGTGCCCATCGTCACCGTGATTGGCCTCGGCATCGCGCTTTTGATCGGCGGGGTCGTCGTCACCGAAAGCGTGTTCACGATTCCGGGGCTCGGCCGGCTGACCGTCGATGCCGTGCTGGCGCGGGACTATCCGACCATTCAGGCCGTGATCCTGCTGTTCTCCTTCGTCTACGTCATGATCAACCTCGCAGTCGACATGCTCTACACCATCCTTGACCCAAGGATCCGCTACTGATGGCCGATGTGATTTTTGATGCCCCGATCGCGCAGGCGCCGGCCAAGCCGAGAGCGGTGTTCCGCGGTCTCCTGCACAATCCGGCGATCCTGTTCGGCGGGACGGTGATCGCGATCGTGTTGCTGATGGCGCTGCTGGCGCCGTGGCTCGGCACCATCGATCCCACCGGAATCAATCCGATCGCGCGCAACAAGGTGCCCGGCGCGGAGTTCTTTTTCCGCACCGATACTGGCGAGCGCATCAGAATGGTCGCCTGGTTCGGCACGGACGGGCTGGGCCGCGACGTCTATAGCCGCGTCGTCTATGGCGCGCGAGTCTCGCTCCTGGTCGGCGTTGCGGTGGCGGTGATCAGCGTTGTCTGCGGCCTGTTCATCGGCCTGCTCGCGGGCTTCTTCCGGCTGTTCGACGCGGTCATCATGCGCATCATGGACGGGCTGATGGCGATCCCGGCCATTCTGCTGGCGATCGCCATGGTGTCGCTGTTCCGCTCCAGCGTTTGGACCGTCATCATCGCCATCACAGTCCCGCAGGTGCCCGGCGTCGTCCGGCTGGTGCGCTCGATCGTGCTCAGCGTGCGCGAAGAGCCTTACGTGGAGGCCGCGGTGACGCTCGGCACGTCGACGCCAAAGCTGCTGTGGCGGCATGTATTGCCCAACACGATCGCGCCGATGATCGTGCAGGGCACCTTCATCTGCGCGTCCGCCATCCTCATCGAGGCCATCCTGTCGTTCCTCGGCATCGGCGTTCCGCCGGAGGTGCCGACCTGGGGCAACATCATGGCCGCGGGGCGAGAGGTGTTCAGCCTGTTCCCGCACAACATCATCTATCCTGGCGTCTGCCTGGCGCTGACGATCCTCGCCGTCAACGTGCTCGGCGACGGCCTCCGCGATACACTCGATCCAAAAATGGCAAAGCGGGTGTAACGTGAGCGATACCGTTCTCGAAGTCTCGAATCTTTCCGTCGCCATCAAGGGCGGCGACCGGACGCATGCGGTTCAGGGCATCAACCTGACCGTCGGCGCCGACGAGATCGTCTGTGTGGTGGGCGAATCCGGTTCTGGCAAATCCGTGACGGCGCAGGCTGTGATGGGCCTGTTGCCGAAGGGCGCGATGCAGGTCGAGAGCGGCTCGATCCGGCTGCAGGGCGATGAGCTGCTCACCAAATCCGATGCCGAGCTTCGCGCAATCCGCGGAACCCGCATGGCCATGGTGTTCCAGGAGCCGATGACCGCGCTCAACCCGGTCGAACGCGTCGGCGACCAGATCCGCGAAGTGCTGGAGGTTCATACCAGCCTCGACCAGAAGGAGCAGCGCGCGCGCGTGCTCGATATCATGCGCGCGGTGCATCTGCCCGATCCCGAACAGATGATCGACGCCTATCCGCACCAGCTGTCCGGCGGCCAGCGCCAGCGCATTATGATCGCAGCCGCGCTGGTGCTCGATCCCGCGTTGCTGATCGCCGACGAGCCGACCACGGCGCTCGACGTCACCACGCAGGCGCAGATCCTGAAACTCGTTCGCGAGATGCAGGGCCGCAAGAAAACCGGCGTGTTGTTCATCACCCATGATTTCGGCGTCGTTTCCGAGATCGCCGACCGTGTCGTGGTGATGCAGATGGGCCGGATCGTCGAACAGGGCCCCTGCGAGGAGTTGCTGCGCAATCCGCGCGAGGACTATACGCGCATGTTGCTGCGCGCGGTGCCGAGCATGACGCCGCCAAAGCGGTCGCCGGTGACCGGACCGGTGGTTCTGCAGACCGAAAATCTCTTCAAGACCTACGGCAAACGCTCGCTGTTCCAGCCCAAGGCGCGCGTGGTGGCCGCGGTCAAGGACGTGTCGCTGACGATCCGCCGCGGCGAGACGCTCGGCATTGTCGGCGAGTCCGGCTCCGGCAAGTCGACGGTGGCGCGCTGCGTCGCGCGGCTGGTTGACGCCACCGACGGCGGCATCAAGATCGACGGCATCGATATCGCGGCGATGCGGGAGGCAAAATTCCGGCCGATGCGCCGGCGCATCCAGTTCATTTTCCAGGACCCGTATCGATCGCTCAATCCACGCCGCACGGTGGGCGAGGCGATCATCGAGGGGCCGATGAATTTCGGCTTGGGCCGCAAGGAAGCCATGCAGCGCGCGCGCGACCTAATGGCGGTCGTGCATCTGCCGCCGGCCGCGCTCGACCGTTTTCCGCACCAGTTCTCCGGCGGCCAGCGTCAGCGGATCTGCATTGCGCGGGCGCTGGCGATGGAGCCCGAATTGCTGATCGGCGACGAGCCGGTGTCGGCGCTTGACGTCTCGGTGCAGGATCAGGTTTTGAAATTGCTGGATGAGGTGCGCCGAAAATTCAATCTGGCAGTCCTGTTCATCACCCACGATTTGCGGGTGGCCGCGCAAGTCTGCGACCGCATCGCGGTGATGCAGCGTGGCGTGATCGTCGAGCAGGGCGCTACGGCCGATGTGTTTGCCGCACCCCAGCACGAATATACAAAAGCTTTGTTCGATGCTGCGCCGGGCCGTCATCAGGAATTCGCCGCAAGCGCCTAGCCTCGTCGCACATATCTAGCAACGTCATTGCGAGCGAAGGTGTCAGCAGTGCGTATCGCGCATCATTTCCAGGCCGTCGCTCGACAGCGCGGAGGGGATTTGCGGCTGGGTTGGAGGGGGGACCCGCCGGGACGGGGATAATTTGCGCCCGACGGCTGCGGGTTTATCCAAGGTTTGTTCGCTGGCCATGTCATCACGCTCCTTTTGTGCATGACAACATTTTTGTTGGCGTGGCGTTCCTCAGGCCGGATGCGATGCCGGATGTTCCAGCATTAACTCGCAGACACGTTCCGGCGCTGCCCCAAATGTAAAGCGTCGGCAGGCGGATCGGGCTGAGCGGTCTGCGGATCGCGCCGCGCGCCCGATACCCCGGCGAGCGCCGCTTCCATCGCCCCCTTGTTGTGGATGGCCGCATTTGTGCAACCCGGGAGAAGTGCTGTATGGGAAGCCGCATCGAGACCTGAGGGGACGGACGTTTGCATTATCTGAGGTCGATCCTGTTCGACGCCGCCGTGGTGATCCTGACTCTGGTCGTTGCGCTGTCGGTGCCGTTCCTGGCGCTGTTCAACGCGAGCAGCGCGACGGTGCGCGCGGTGTCCCAGGTCTGGGCCAACGGCATCATGTTCCTGATGAAATACGTGGTCGGCCTCGGCTATCGCGTCGAGGGCCGCGAGCACGTTCCCGACGGGCCCTGCATCATCGCCTGCAATCATCAATCGCTGTGGGAGACCGCGGCGCTCAGCGTGATCTTCCCGGACGCCAGCATCGTCGCCAAGCAGGAGTTGAGAAAGCTGCCGCTCGTCGGCTGGTTCCTGGAGCGCTATCCGATGATCCTGGTCGACCGGTCGGCCGGCCGCCAGGCGCTGCGCCAGATGGTCGAGGAGGCGAAGCGCGCCGTCGGTGAGGGGCGCAAGGCGCTGTTGTTTCCGCAAGGGACGCGGCAGGCGATCGATCAACCCATGACGTTCCAGTCGGCCGGCATTTCCGCGCTCTACACGAACCTCGAAGTTCCCGTCGTGCCAGCGGCCTGCAATTCCGGCCTGTTCTGGGGCAAGAAGACGCTGATGATGCATTCGGGCACCATCACGCTCTCTTTCCTGCCGCCGATCGCGCCGGGTCTGCCGCGCAAGGAGTTCCAGGAAAAGATGGAGCGGATGATTACCGAGGAGAGCCAGCGGCTGCTTACGGTGAGCGACGCGAAGGTAACGAACTAGCCCGCGCGGCAACCCAGCCTGCAAAGGGTGACAGGAACGCCAAGCTCCAGATGAACTGCGCGGCCTCCGGGGCGGCGGAGGCCACTCCCGTCCCGAGCATGAACACGATCACGGGAAACAGCGCGGTGACCAGCAAATGTGGGTCGTAGCGGCCGCGCAACGCGAGAATCCACAACAGCCCATTCACCACGGCGATCACCGTCAAATGCAGGCCGTAGATCACCGCGACCACACGATCGAGCCGATAGCTGCCGTAAAGGCCGTTGGTCACCGGCAGGATGATGATCGACAGCAGAAAGAACAGATTGAGGAACACCACGCCACGCCCGGCCTCCGGCGCCACGGCAAGCCGTCGGTGATGGCTGAACCAGAACAGGCCGGCGACGACGAAGCTGATCGCCAGCGCGATGACGGGCTGGGCGTAGACGTGCACCAGCCCCATCCAAGTGGGCGCTTGCTTGAAACTAGAGGCCTTCGGCAGATCATAGGCGAGCAGCGTCATGGCAACGCCGAAAATGGTGTTGCTCAGCATCTCCAGCCGGCGCATTTCGAAAAGATGGGTTTGCGGCAATGGGGTCCCCGTGTCTCACCAGTCCGTCGTGGCCTTCGCTTCGCTCAGGCTATGCCGGACACGCTTCGCCCTGTCGGTCTCAGCATGGCTTGGCCAAGCCGTAGCTCGCGGACACGGCCCGCCTTCGCCTGTCGGCTTGGCGTGACAGCCTTCACTCGCTTCGCGAGCGAAGGCTGGTGCGGGCGGTGGGACTCGAACCCACACGACGTTGCCATCGAGGGATTTTAAGTCCCTTGCGTCTACCAGTTCCGCCACGTCCGCTTTGTCTCAAAATATCAGTTACTTAGCGCGCTTTCCGGAGGGGTGAAATCGGCGATACATCCGGATGAGGCGCTTCCCACCTTTAAGTGAGCGCGCCGCCAAAGCAAAGCCTCAATGCGGACACTTGGGGTGTTTACCTGCGCCGGGCTTTAGGCAATTTCAACATAATGCACCTAACGAAGGTCCGATGCCCAGTTCGCTCTCCCATCGCCGATTGATCTCGCGCAGCCTTGCGGCGCTGGCGCTGGTTGCGCTCGGGGCTGGCCTGTCCGGCTGCGCCGGGATGAGCGACGCCATTTCGCCGGCCTTTGCCGATCCCGCCAAGTACGATCTCTATGATTGCAAGCAGCTCGAGACGGAGCGCAAGAGCCTCGCGACAAAGACCGCGGAATTGCAGGGATTGATGACGAAGGCCGAAACCGGCGTCGCCGGTCCGGTCGTCGCGGAGATGGCCTACCGCAACGACTACATTGCGTTGCGCGGGCTATCGAAGCTGGCCGACGAAGCCTGGCAGCGCAACCGGTGCCAGGAATCGAAGCCGGAAGCCCCGCCAGCGGTGGCGTCGGCTCCCGCAAAGGGCAAGCGTTCGAAGGCCAGCCGGGCGGCAAATTAGGCTACCAATCCGCCGGAGCGTTTGCGCTCAGACCCGCCAATCGTAGATCCAGTTCTGCCGCGCCAGCATGCGCTCGGGGCCCATCGCCCGGATCGCCAGGTCGCGCGCCAGCGCCATCGGGCCGGTGAGGTGGTAGATGCGCCCCTGCTGCCGGGCGGCGCGCCGCACCCTCAGCACGCGGCCGCGCCGCTGCCGGCCGTAGCGCTTCAACGCCGCCGGGATATCAGCGGGATTGACGGAAGGACTTTCGCTCAACGTCTTCGCGAGCACCGCAGCGTCCTCGATCGCCATGCCCGCGCCCTGCGCTGCAAACGGCAGCATAGCGTGCGCGGCGTCGCCGAGCAGCGCGATCGCACCATTGGTCCATTCGCCGAGATCGGGCAGCGTGAACAGCGCCCAGCGCCGCCAGTCGTCGACCGCCCCGAGCAGCATCCGCGCCGTCGACGGCCAGCGCTGCGAAGCGAAGGCATTCTTCAGTTCGTTGGCGTCGCCCGGCGCACTCCAGCCCGGCCTGTTCCAGGTGCCCGGCACGATGGCGACGACGTTGATCTGCCGCGCCGCCGATATGGGGTAGGCGACCAGATGCGCATCCGGACCCATCCACAGCTGCACCCGCGGCGCGGTATATTCGCGCGGCAGCGATGTGGCATCGAGCGTTCCGCGCCAGGCGATCAGGCCTGAAAATTGCGGTTGTATTTCGGGGAATAGATGGTTCCGCACCGCCGACCAGATGCCGTCGGCGCCGACCAGCGCCGCCGCCAGTTCTTGCTGCCGAATATCGCCGCGGCGCTGGACGACGGTCAACCCCTTGGCGTGCGTCGCGACATCCTCGAACTGGCAGCCGAGCCGCAGGTCGATGTCCGGGTGATCGTTGACCGCCGCCTGCAGGGCGCCCTGCAGGTCGGCGCGATGCATCACCCAATAGGGCGCTCCGGCCCGAAGACTGGCGGCCTCGCCGAGCGGCAGGCGGGCGATCTCGCCGCCGGCGCGTGCGCTCATGATGTTGACGGCATCGGGCGTCACAGCGCGCGGCGAGAGCCGCGGCTTCAGGCCGAGGTCGATCAGGATGCGGCTGGCGTTCGGCGAAAGCTGCAGGCCCGCGCCGGCCTCCTCCAGCCGTTCGGCCTTCTCCAGAATGATGACGCGATTACCCTTGGCAGCGAGCGAAAGCGCTGCCGTCAGTCCCCCGATCCCGGCACCTGCAACGATGATGGTGCGCGGGGCAGCCACCGAAAGGTCAGGCGGCCTTGTCCTTCACGACGCATTCGGGGGGGCGGGCCTCGCCCGCGGCGAGGTCGGCGGCGAAGCGAAACAGCGTGGAGCAGTACGGGCAGATGATCTCGTTGTCGTTGCCGAGGTCGAGAAACACGTGCGGATGGTCGAACGGCGGGTTGGCGCCCACGCACATGAATTCCTGCGAGCCGATCTCGATTACCGAGACACCGGCATCGTTAT
Source organism: uncultured Bradyrhizobium sp. (assembly GCA_902826195.1). GTDB lineage: Bacteria > Pseudomonadota > Alphaproteobacteria > Rhizobiales > Xanthobacteraceae > Bradyrhizobium. Next base: position 17,646 of record CADEDX010000047.1, read on the forward strand.
GGAAATGCGGTACGACATGATCGGACATCAGCTTCACCTTGGATAGCAACGACAGGCGGACGCAATCAACAAGATGCGGCATCCTCGAAACGCCGCGAACCATAATGGCGGGTTCCGCTGATTCCTAGAGCCGAATCTGAAGGGGCCCGGCCGCACATTTGCCTATGCAAATTCGACACAATGTTGTCGTGGGAGGAAAGCCCTTCTTTCGTCGGGGCGGTTGTGTCGTAAAAACGGCATACCATCTTGAGGAAGACCGAAACATTGGGCTTTTTTGGATGAGGCGGCTGCGGCTTGGTTCAGCTCTGGCAGGAGCGCTGGGATTGATGGCGCTCAGCGTCGCCGTGTGCGCGGCGTTGTGGCCGCACGCCCGCAACGCCGGCGCCGTGCTGGCGGCGCAAGACGATCCTGCGGTGCTGTCAGATATCCAGATCGATTCCGCCCTGCGGAGCAATCGAGCGCTGCTTTCCCAGAACATCGAGGCGGCCCTCGCGGAGGGCGACTCCGATCTCGCCGACAGCTTCCTGCAGCTCGCCCGCGACAAGGGTATTGCCGTCAGCGACGAACTGTCGAAGCGCGTCACCGACGCCGTGGCCGATGCTAGCACCGCCTCGCATTTTGCCAAGCGCTTTGCCACGGGCCTGGTGACCGGCACGGCCGACGACGTCGCAAGCCTGTCGGGTACGGTGGCCGGCGATCTCTTCGTGTTCGGCGACATCAGGGACGTTGTGCGGGAAGGCAAGCATCTGGCGACCGGCGAGGAGGTCGACCGGCTGGTGCTGGGCCTCGCCACCGTCGGCCTTGCGGTGACCGCCGCGACCTATGTCTCCGTCGGCGGTGTCGCCCCGGTGCGCGCCGGCCTTTCCATGGTCAAGGATGCCCGCAAGGTCGGGCGGCTGGGCGAGGGACTGACGCAATGGGCCGGCCGCTCGGCGCGCGAGGTCGTCGATGCGCCGCTGCTGCAGCAGGCGGTCGCGAAGAGTTCGGTGTTGCGACCCGGCGAGACCGTCAGGGCGATCAAGGCGGCATACCGCGCCGAGAAAGCCGGAGCGCTGGTGCGGCTCGCAAAAGACGTTGGCCGCGTCGGCGAAAAGGCCGGCACACGTGGAGCGCTTGACACGCTGCGCATTGCGCAAGGGCCAAAGGACGTCGCACGTGCCGCCCGCCTTGCCGAATCCAAGGGCGGCCAGACCCGCGCCATTCTGAAGGTGCTCGGCCGCGGTGCGTTGCTGCTGGCCGCCGGCACCTTCAATCTGACGATGTGGGTTTTCGGCGCACTGCTGGCGCTGTTCGGTTTCCTGTCGTCGATCAAGGCGACCACCGAGCGGGCCACCGAAGCCTGGCTGCGTCGTAGCAAGGCGCGGCGATTGAGAAAGCAGGCGGCCGCGGCGTGTTTGCCGTCCGGCTCGGCTCTGGCGGGCGCTGCCGCCTAGGTTTACACCTGCAGCCATTGCAAGATCGCCCATTCCGATCCCCAAACATGGAATTGCTGATGCCGAGTTTCCACAACGGCAACGTCGAAATTGCCTATCTCGATGAGGGCGAGGGCGATCCGATCGTTCTCATCCATGGCTTTGCTTCCAGCAAGAACGTCAACTGGGTCTACCCGACCTGGGTTTCCGATCTGAAGAAGGACGGACGCCGCGTCATCGCGCTCGACAATCGCGGCCACGGCGATTCCCAAAAACTCTACGATTCTGCCGACTATGAAATCGCGATCATGGCGAACGACGCCATCGCGCTGCTGGATCATCTGAAGATCGCGCGCGCCGACGTCATGGGCTATTCGCTGGGATCGCGCATGACGGCGATCCTGGCGCGCGAGCAGCCGCAGCGGTTGCGCTCGGCGATCCTCGGCGGCATCGGGATCGGGTTGATCGAGGGCGGTGGCCCCGGCGAGAACGTGGCGACTGCCTTGGAAGCGCCGGCGCTGGAGGACGTCACCGACCCGGTCGGACGGACGTTTCGCGCCTTCGCCGATCAGACCCGCTCCGACCGCCGCGCGCTTGCCGCGTGCCTGCGCGGTTCGCGTCGGCTGATGACGTCTGACGAGGCTGCAGGGATCGGCGTCCCCGTGCTGGTCGCAGTCGGCACCAGCGACGAAATCGCCGGCTCAGCCGCGGCGCTTAGAAAGATCATTCCCGGCGCCGAGGTGCTCGATATTCCGAACCGCGATCACATGCGTGCGGTCGGCGACAAGGTCTACAAGGCCGGCGTCACCGACTTCCTGTCGCGGCGGCCATGAGCGGTCGGCTTCGTTGTCACCGGTAAATGCCTGGGGGCGGCTGGCAGCATTTTCCCCATTTCCAGCCCGGCATGCCGAAATTGATCGATAATCGGACATTATCCGGCTTGATTTCCCGAATTGATTGACCACCTTGGACCAGCCCCCAATGGCATTCAGCGGCAGTTTACACTGCCTAGGCCTGCCCGGGACAGCCACCGGCCGGCCGTGCTATGGTATCGGCCAACCAAGCTAAATTGCGAGAGCCACCCATGGCAGTGCATCACGTCAACCCGCAAGGCTCGAAGCTGGCCGCCCTCGATCCGATCTGGGACCGCATCCGCGGCGAGGCGGAAGACATCGTCCGCCGCGAGCCCGAACTCGCATCCTTCATCTATTCGACCGTGCTGCATCACGACCGTCTCGAGGCTTCGGTGGTGCATCGCATCGCCGAGCGGCTCGATCATTCGGCGCTGTCGGGCGATCTGATCCGCCAGACCTTCGACGAGGCGCTGCGCGACGAACCCGACCTCGGCAACGCGTTCCGTGCCGATCTCGTTGCGGTCTACGATCGCGATCCCGCGACCTCGCGCTTCATTGATCCCTTGCTCTACTTCAAGGGCTTTCACGCGCTGCAGACCCATCGTCTCGCGTTCTGGCTCTATCAGAAGGGCCGCAAGGATTTCGCCTTCTACCTGCAGAGCCGCTCATCGGCGGTGTTTCAGACCGATATCAATCCCGCCGCCAGGATCGGCCGCGGCATCTTCCTCGATCATGCCACCGGCTTCGTCTGCGGCGAGACGGCCGTGATAGAGGACGACGTCTCGATCCTTCACGGCGTCACGCTGGGCGGCACCGGCAAGGAGAACGAGGACCGCCATCCGAAGATCAGGCGAGGCGTGCTGATCGGGGCGGGCGCCAAGATTCTCGGCAATATCGAGATCGGCCATTGCGCGCGCATCGCGGCGGGCTCGGTGGTGGTCAAGCCGGTGCCCCACAACGTCACGGTGGCGGGCGTTCCCGCAAAGATCGTCGGCGAGGCCGGCTGCGCGGAGCCGTCGCGCACCATGGACCAGATGCTTGGCACTATCGGCCTTTGATTTTCCACACGTTTCCTCCAGCCGTCGTGTGAAGTTACGGCTGGTAGTCTGCGCCGTCTCGTCCTAAAACCTCCCGGAAATTCAAAGAATCCGATTGGAGACCGCCGTGGACGTTCAGGAAGTCAGGAAGCTCGACGCCTATCTCAAGCGCGTATTCGGCAATCCCAAAATCCGCGTCGTGCCGCGTCCGAAAAAGGACGACTCCGCCGAAGTCTATAT
>CADEDX010000048.1:0-16156 GCA_902826195.1 uncultured Bradyrhizobium sp.
GGGCGCGCCGTTCTGGACGTCAGGGGTCTTTTCGGAGGCCTTGAATACGGGGACTTCGGGCGCCTTGATCACGACGGTCGGCGGGACAGCAGAAACGTTCATCGGGAGCATCCTCCTGGTTGCACCCGACCCTGGTCGGCTTCAAACGAACGATTGGTGAATGCGGTGCCGCAATGTCCGCACCCATGCCGTCAATCCCGCCCGAAGGTGAACGAGGGACTCGCAAAATCGTTAGAATGCGAGGTATCTGGAACGGTTACTCGTCCTTGCCGCGGGTCACCACGATCGACGCCTCGGTCTTGGTGCGCGTGCATTCCATGTTGAGGCGGCGGTAGCGCATCGAAACCTTGTCGCCACGGAGCAGGCCCATGCGCTTGATGCAGCGCGAGGTGCCGGTCAGCGCGTCAGGTTTTGGGATCGTGAAGATGATGGCGCCGGCCGCGGCGACCAGGTCGAAGAATTGCGGCTTCGGCTTGCGGTCGGCCTTGGCATAGAGCTCGACGGAATAGTTCACGCCGTGGCAACCGAGCGAAAACTCCTTTGCCGCCGGATGCGTCAGATAGATCATGTTGCCGGTGTTGACGCTGATCTTGATACCGTCGATCTGGTTCCTCAACTCCTTGGCGGTGTCCTCGCAGCGGTCGGCCCGCGCCGGTGAGGCGCTGAGCGCGGCGAGCAACGCCAGCGTGGCGACAAGCAGCGTCGATCGGCGAAATTGTAGTCCCAAAACCATGTGTGAATGCCCCTTTACGCCATTGAACCCCGCGCGCCAATTTCCTGCAAGGGGGACGCGCGGAAGTCAACTCGGGTCGGCAACCGTCAGGATATGAAGAGAAGAGCCCATCCGGAAGGCTGCAGAATACCTGGAGCTTCCCCAAGCTTTCTTTTGTCCAAAAAATGCTTAGAACGGGTCCATCGCCGCCGCGCCGTTTGGGCCGCCGCCGGCTTCCAACCCGAGATTATGCCATGAACGCCCCGACCGCCTTTCCCGACCAGAAGCCCGTCCCGCCCTACAAGCACACGCCGCTGTTTCCGCTCGGCGCGGATACCACGCCCTACAAGAAGATCACCGCCGAGGGCGTTCGGGTCGAGAAAGTGCTCGGCAAGGACATGCTGGTGGTGTCGCGCGAGGCGCTGCGGGCGCTGTCGGAGGCGGCCTTCGGTGACATCAATCACTATCTGCGGCCCGGCCATCTGAAGCAGCTGCGCGCGATCCTGGACGACAAGGAAGCCAGCGACAACGACAAGTTCGTCGCGTTCGATTTCCTCAAGAACGCCAACATCGCCGCCGGCGGCGTGCTGCCCATGTGCCAGGATACCGGCACTGCGATCATCATGGGCAAGAAGGGCTGCAACGTCATTACCGACGGCGACGACGAGGCCGCGCTGTCCGAGGGCGCGCGTGACGCCTATCTGCGCCGAAACCTGCGCTATTCGCAGGTCGCGCCGCTGTCGATGTACGAGGAAAAGAACACCGCCAACAACATGCCGGCGCAGTGTGAGATCTACGCCGAGGGCGATGACGCCTACAAGTTCATGTTCATGGCCAAGGGCGGCGGCTCGGCCAACAAGAGCTTTCTGTTCCAGGCAACGCCATCGGTTTTGACAAAAGATCGCCTGCTGGCGTTCCTGAAGGAGAAGGTGCTGACGCTCGGCACCGCGGCGTGTCCGCCATATCATCTTGCCATCGTGATCGGCGGCACTTCGGCCGAACTCTGCATGAAGACGGTGAAGCTGGCGTCCGCGCGCTACCTCGATGCGCTGCCCACGCAAGGCTCGCCGGACGGCAACGCGTTTCGCGATCTGGAGATGGAGCAGGAAATCCTGAAGATGACGCAGTCGCTCGGCGTCGGCGCGCAGTTCGGCGGCAAATATTTCTGCCACGACGTGCGCGTGATCCGGATGCCGCGCCATGGCGCATCGCTGCCGATCGGGCTCGGCGTTTCCTGCTCGGCGGACCGTCAGGTGCTGGGCAAGATCACGAAAGACGGCGTCTATCTCGAGGAACTGGAGCACAATCCGGCGCAGTATCTGCCTGAAGTCGAACAGTCGCTCGGCGGCGAGGTCGTCAAGATAGACCTCGACAAGCCGATGAAGGAGATTTTGGCGACGCTTTCGAAATATCCGATCAAGACCCGCGTCTCGATGACCGGCACCATGATCGTGGCCCGCGATTCCGCCCACGCCAAACTGCGCGAGCGGCTGGAGAAGGGCGAGCCGCTGCCGGATTATTTCAAGAACCATCCGGTGTATTACGCCGGTCCCGCCAAGACGCCTGAGGGCTACGCCTCCGGCGCGTTCGGCCCGACCACGGCGGGCCGGATGGATTCTTTCGTCGACCAGTTCCAGGCGGCGGGCGGATCGATGGTGATGGTGGCCAAGGGCAACCGCGCGGTCGCGGTGCGCGAGGCCTGCAAGAAATATGGCGGCTTCTATCTCGGCTCGATCGGCGGTGCGGCGGCGAACCTCGCCGAGCACTGCATCAAGAAGGTCGAGGTGGTGGAATATCCCGAACTCGGCATGGAAGCGATCTGGCGCATCGAGGTGGTGGATTTCCCGGCCTTCATCATCGTCGACGACAAGGGCAATGATTTCTTCAAGGAATTGAATCTGGGGTGACATGGTCGAGTGGTTCGATGACCTGAAGGTCGGCATGCGTTTCAAGAGCGCTGATGTGACGGTGTCGAAGGACGACATCATCCGCTTCGCAAGGGAGTATGATCCGCAGCCGTTTCACCTCGACGACGAGGCCGCCAAGAAGACGATCCTCGGCGGGTTGGCCGCGTCGGGCTGGCATACGGCGGCCATTGCCATGCGGCTCGCGGCGAGCACGAAGCCGTTCGGGCCGCATCCACTGTTCGGCGCCGGCGTCGACGACCTGCGCTGGCTGAAGCCAGTGCGGCCTGGCGATTCCATCCATCTCGAAGGGGAGTTGGTGGAATTGGTGCCGTCCCGCTCGAAGCCGCACGGCGTCGCCCGCATCAAATGGACCGCTTATAATCAGCACGGCGAGGCGGTCTACGCTTTCAACCCAATCGCGATCGTACCAAGCCGACCGAAGTGAGCGCACGTACAAGGGCACTCGGCCTAGACGGGTTCAGCAAGGGCTGGGTCGCCGTGCTGCTCGACGGCGACGTTCACGAGATCAGGTTCTGCCGCGACGTTACTGAAGCGCTATCCATCGGCTTCGATCGCGCGGCGATCGACATTCCCATCGGCATGACCGACGACGGCGAGCGCGCCTGCGACCTGTTGGCCCGCGAGCGGCTACGGCCGCATTCGTCACGCGTGTTCACAGGGGCGAGGCGCTGGCTGTGGGAGAAGTTCTCCGACCCAGACGAAGCCAATCGCGATGCGTTGCGCCGCGGCCAGAAGCGGGTATCCCGTCAACTCTGGCATTTGGGGCCGAAGATCATGGAAGTCGATGCGTTTGTCCGAGCCAATGGCTCAAATGACATTCGCGAGGCGCATCCCGAACTGGTATTCCTGCGCCTGAACGCCGGCATGGCGTTGCCTTCAAAGAAATCCGAGGCTGGATTTGAGCGCCGTCGCAAACTGCTCAAGCGATACGGCATCCGCGATATCGACAAATGGCTGCTTGGCGAGCGCGTTGCCAAACCCGACGACGTGCTTGACGCCTGCGCTGTGGCGATCGCCGCGCGTGATGCCTCCGGCTGTGTGCCGGAAGGCATACCGGCGCGCGACGCTTACGGTCTGGCGATGCAGATCTGGTTCTAGCGGTGAGGGAGGAGGCGCGTGGGCCTCCTCGCCGTTGCAGCTACGCCCGCGATCCCGTGAAGGGAAAACTGCCCATCGGGCCGATGCCCATTTCGCCGGTCATGTTGTCGCCGGAAACTTTTCCGGTGAAGGCCAGCGTGAGCGGCATCGGGTTGGTGATGGAAATCTTCCAGGCGACGTCGTCGCCGTTGACGGTGCCGTCAAAGATCTCGCCGGAATTGCCGTCGGCGCCCTGGGTGCCCGTCAATGTGCCGCCCGCGCTCGCCAGCGTCAGCGTCGCCTTGCGCTCGCCCATCGGCGTGCTCATGGTGATGTTCCAGTTTCCGTCCACGGCCATCTTTGTCTCCCCGACATTTGCTTCCCTGCAAACCGGAATGGTTTGCGAGACCCGTCAAATCGCCCGTATAGCCTATCTCGCCAGACAAGCCCAACCGTCTCAAGCGTCGTTTTGACGCTGCTTTTCAGGCGCGCTGGGCGGCAGCGCGAAGCCGGCTGCCGACCAGAACACGAAACGCGATGTATTGAATGGCGAAGGCGGCAATCTTGGCCCCGACCAGCACGACCGTGACGTAGAACGTCCACAGCTTCATGTCGCCGGTCATGGCGACGCCGATGGTGCCGGCGCCGAGCACGAACATCAGCGCGGCCCAGACATAGCCCGCAAGCGTTGCGTATTCGGGGATGGTCTGGGTCACGATCGGGGGCAGGTAGCGCAGCATCCAGCCGCGCTTGAGCATGATGGCGCCGATCGCGAAATGCCCGATCGCAGGCTTTGCCAGCACGAAGCGCGGGTCATGGGTGAGCAGCGTCGCGCTGCCGAGCACGATGACGAGCACAAGGCTCGCCCAGGTCATGTAGCCGAGCTCCTTGCCCTTGACGCGCGAATAGATCACCTGCGCGACCGCGCCGGCAATGGCGACACCCGTCGCCAGCAGCACGTTATCGGTGGCCAGATAGATCGCAAGAAACAGGATGGTGGAGAAAAAGTCGGCGCCCAATTTGGCGAATACGTCCTTCATCGGCTTGCTCTCTGTCGATCGTGTTGCGGTTAGGGTCTGGCTCAGTTGGTGCCGGGCAGGGCGTTCGCAGGCGGCGTAGCATACCTGGTCGCAGACTTGGCCTTGCAATATTGAGGATACCATGTCGTGAAGTAGGCGGCACTGTTGCGGGCGGCGAAGGCGATCACCAGCCCGAACCACAGCGGTAGGCCAGGCAGATAGATCGTCAGCACATTGCCGATGATCATGAGTACGCAAGCACCGGTCCAGGCCCAGGTAATGATGGTGGTCGCCTTCAGGAAATCCGGCAATTTGGCGGTCTCGGCATCGACTTCCTCCAGCGCATATTGCAGCACGAACGGCTTGCGGAGCATCAGCGAGGCCAGCGAGATCGCGAGCACGCCGACATCGACGGCTAGCCTGACGGCCGATTGGCTCAAATTCGGGTCGACCAGCGCGACATAGGCGCCGATGCCGGAGAAAACGACGATGCTGCCGGCGCCGAGTATCTTGACGGAGCGGCCGCGCGCGACGTCTATCGCGACGGCGGCGAGGCAGATCGCCGCCGATGCGAACAAGGCGATCTCGGTCGAGGCCACCAGCATCAGCAGCGCGAATGAACCGAACGGAGCGAGGATCAGGAAGATGGTCATGGCGGCCTCTCGGGCTAATCTTTACATCGTAAAGATACGCTAGGGTGGCGTGCGGGAATCGTCAAGCGAAATCTTTACAGTGTCAAAATAAAGCGATTCGGTATTATATTCGTTATACTTTGCAGTGACTTGAAGGGGTTCAAAAGCTGGCCGCCGCACGCCACAGGATCGTCAGGGCGCAGGCCAGTAGTAAAACCAGCGTGATCATAATGCCGCCGACCCGCCCGATGCGGAATTGCGTCGTGCTGGGCGCCGCGTACATGCCGAGCGGATGCAGCAGCCGCGACACCAGCAGCGTGCCCATCAAGAGATGCACCCAGACGGCCGCCAGTCCGGACATTTCCAGCATCGCCACCATCAGCGTGATGATCGGGACGTATTCGATGAAGTTGGCATGGGCGCGGATCGCGCTGCGCAGCGGCAGGCTTCCATTGTCGCCGAAAGCAGCCCGATCGCGCTGGCGCAGCCGACCGACCTGGACGGCGAGCACGGTGTAGAGCAGGGCGAGGATGGCGAGATAGACCGAGGTGATCGAGGGCAGGTGCATGGGGTATATCCTCCGTCAACGGCATCATTCCGGGGCGTCCGAAGGACGAACCCGGAATCCATTTATCCACGCAGATGCGGCTCGATGGATTCCGGGTTCTCGCTTCGCGAGCCCCGGAATGACGGCGGCCAAAGTGTGCCTACTGCGCGCCGACCCAATTGCCGTGAAAACCGTCCGGCACGCGATGGCCGAGATGCACCAGCGCCACCGGACCAGCCTCGACATCCCGTGCGTTGAATACCGCGAGATCGCTGCGGTTCTCCCGCGCGCGCCAGACGGCGGCGAGCAGCCAGCCGTCGCCTTCGGCAGCGTCCGCGCTACGCTCGACGAACACCGGCTCCGAAATGGTGTCGCCTTCGGGCAGGAGATAGTTGCCGAGCCGTTTGCCCTTGCCGTCGACATGCACGATGCCGGAGAGCGCGCCGAACATCGGCAGGTCGGGATTGGCGCAGGCGTACCAGCCGTGGCTGTTGGCGAAACCGGCGCGGCGATCATCGATGCGCGGGAATTCGCCGGTGAGGTCGTCGAGATAGGTCTGCATAAAGCGGTCGGTGTTGCCGGCAAGGTCAAACGTCCAGCGGCAGTAGCGGGCGCGCGATTTCTTCGGATCGGTCTTCGAGCCGTCCGGATGCGGAAACAGCGGCGCCTCCTCGAACTGCATCACATCGGCAATGATGCGGCTGCCTTCCTCCCACGCATTCATGATGTGGAAGACGTAGCAGCTTTCGGCGTGGAACCAGACGAGGTCTTTGGTCGCGCCGTTGCGCCTCATGACGCCGACGTAAGCGCCTTTTTCGGGCTCCCAGGCATAGGGCGGTTTGCCGCGCATCGCCCGCTCCATGCTGCCGGTGATGGGCAGGATCGGAAACAGCATATGATTTTCGGTGACGATGAAATCGTGCACCATGCTGGCATAGGGGGATTCGAAGCGATCAAACCGCGTCACCACGCCCTCCGCGTTGACCGATCCGAAGGAGAGAGCGGGGGTAAGGGGGCCTGCGGCGTTGTAGCCGAAGAACACCATTTCGCCGGTCACGGGGTCGATCTTGGGATGCGCGGTGAACGGGCCCTTGATGGCGCCGTTGTAATCGCAATAGCCGGTGCGATTGAGCGTGCCGGGCTCGATCTCGGTCGGCAGATGGCCTTCCTCGAGCGCGAGAAGTTTTCCGCCGTGGAAGATGATGTTGGTGTTGGCGACGCCGCCGTCATCGGTGGTGCCGGCCGGTGCGCCCGGCAGTTTTCGGCCGAAGCCGCCGAACAGCGCGCGGCCGGCATCGTGCTCGGCCAGCCATTTCGGGGTGCGGATCCAGCGGTTGCGATAGCTGGCGCGGCCGTTCTCCAGGTGGAAGGCGTGCAGCATGCCGTCGCCGACGAACCAGTGCGCGCCGGGGGCGTCGAATTGCGGGTTGGGACCGTTGCGATAGAGCGTGCCGTTGAGTTCGCGCGGCAGTTCGCCGGTGATCTTGAGATGCGGCGCGTCGCATTCCATCGGGATCGGCGCCAGATTGGTCCGGGCCATTTCGGTCTTCGGCTGGTCGAGCATCCGACGTCTCCTCCAGTTTATCTTTACATCGTAAAGATATTGGTAAGGATGTTCCGGCCGGCCGTCAAGCAAAATCTTTACAGTGTAAAAATTGCGGCTATAAGGCTCGCATGGCCAGAACATCGCGTGACATCAAAACAAAGCCCATCCCGGCGAGGCGGAGACCGGCAAAGTCAGCGGCGGAAAAGCTGGCCAGCCGACGTCGCCCTCCGGCCGGCGAAACCCCTTACCATCATGGCGACCTGCACGACGCCTTGCTCGCCGCCGCCGAGCGGGTTCTGGAACGCGACGGGCTGGCGGGCCTGACGCTGCGGGCGGTGGCGCGCGAGGCCGGCGTATCGCATGCCGCGCCGACCCATCATTTCGGCGATCTCACGGGCTTGTTGAGCGAGCTCGCCGCCATCGGTTTTCGACGCTTCAACGCGGCGATGATCGCGGCTCGCAATAGCGAAACCCATCCGCTGTTGAAGGGATTGGCCAACGCCAAGGCCTATGTCGGCTATGCGCAGGCCCATCCCGGCATGTACGGGCTGATGTTCCGGACCGAGCGGCTCGACATGTCCCGGCCTTCGCTGCATGAGGCGGCCACGGCGTCTTTCGAAGGACTGGCGAGCGCTGTCGGCGCCGGGCGCAACGAACAGCTCACCGGGGAGGAGCTGACGCTCGATCAGGCGGCGGCGATCTCGCGCGCATGGTCGCTGGTGCACGGCTTCACCACGCTGCTGCTGGATGGACGGCTGCGGGATATCCTCCGCCGGCTGCCCGAAGGCACCAAGGTCGACCACCTGCTCGATGCAATGCTGCGTTCGACGGTGCCGAGGCCGGTCGGGATGAACTGAGCCAAGCGAAACTCTCGCCCGGTTCGGGCGTTGAGCTCGCATGGCAAGAACACCGCGTGCTCCCTGGAAACGTTCGAATCCGCGCAAGCGTGCGGGCAAGAAATCCAAACATTTGACGTCGGCGCAGAACGCAGGCGCGAAAGCGCGTGCGCGTCGCGCCGGGCGTCCCCAATCTCGTGGACAACATGCGCATGGCATCGAAGGCTTCGAAGAAGAAGGCTGCAAAGAAACGCCCGGCAAAGAAGGCTGGGCGCAAAGCTGCAGCGAAGAAGACTGTAAAGAAAAAGACGAAAAAGAAAGCTCGCAAGAGAACCGCGACCAAGGCCCGCGAGAAAGATGCGAAGGGCGGTCTCACGGCGGCCGGCCGTTCGGCGTTCGCCCGCGAGGACGGATCGCGTCTCAAGCCGGGCGTAACAAGGCCGCTGTCCGAGATGACGCCGCAGGACATGCGCCGCAAAGGCAGTTGGGCAATAAGATTTTACGGCCGCAAGAAACTTCCGCCGCTGGTCGATGATCGGGGGAGGCCGACACGGCACGCGCTGTCAGCGCATGCCTGGGGCGAGCCGGTTCCGAAAACCGTTGCCGCTGCGCGGCGCATCGCCGCCAAGGGAGAACGGCTGCTGCAGCGCTACCGGCGCATCAAGGAAAAGTCCTGACGCCGGTGTCTCAACGAAATGGATGACCTCAGCAACCCCTGCAAATCTTGGTCTGCCGCGCCAGCCGGGCGTCGGCTTCCGCGTCCTCGTTGGGGCGCCGCTCCCAATTGTCGTACTGCGCCTTGGCATCCGACTGGGGCGCGGCTCCGTTCAGCGGACCAAGGATGATCTCGCGGTTGCGGGCGACCTTTCGCTTGGCCGGCCGCTTTTCTTCGCCCGGTGCGGCATTTTCCGCCGGAGGTTCGCCCAACCCATCCCAGGCGATCGGTGCGCCACCTGTCGGCGTCGAGCAGCCGGTGCCGGAGGCGCAGCAACCGGCGAGGGCGGTGCCGGCGACGAGCAGAACCATCAATCTCGTTAGCATCGTTGCTCCGCTGAGGCTTTCGTGAAAATCAGACCGCAAGACTATCAAATACCAAGGCTGTAGCTTTGACGTTAATGCGGCGAAAACACGCCCGATAACGGCTTCATCAGTGCTTCGCAAGCTTTACGGCCGCACCTTTTTCGCCGACCACTTTCACTTCGTCCTTGCCACATTTGAAATCACGCGCGAACTCGTCAGCCGCCTGGCGTGCGACTTCGTTGGCATTACGGTTGGCCTGGCCATCGACATACGCCACATGGCACACCGGTCCCGGCGGCAGCCGCGTCACCGCCAGCATCGGTTTGTTGGTCGGAGTTCCGCTCTTGTCCACATCGTCATTGTCGGCGATCAGCCAGCGCTGGATGATCGCAAACGGTCGGCCGTCTGCCATCCGCCATTCGACGGTGTTGCCAGTGGAATTGAAGGGGGCGAACCAGGTTTGCGCAGCCGGCTCCTTGGCCGCGGCAGCTTGGGTGGGCCCCACCGAGACGGTCTGGCGCAGGTCATCCTCGCTGACCACCACGACCAGCCCCGATTTGCCTGGGCACACCTGTGTCGCACCGCCGTCCCTGGGCTTGCCGACCGTGCGGCAGTCCTTCTCCGCCGTGGACGTGTAGCTGCTGCTGAATGTTTGGGCGTGCGCCGGCGAAATCAGGCCGAGCGCCGCCGCGAACAGGACTGAGGCGACCGATATCGCGAGCGATCGCAGGGGAACGCGCTTCATCTGCACTTCTCACAAGGAACTCAGGGGATAAGACATGCGCAATCTGGGGAAGGTTCATGGCAAAGCTGCGAAATACCTGACTTTGCCGCGGAATCGTCCTAGAACAACGGCTTCGTCAATCCCTCGTCTCAGAGCGCGCAGTCATTCAATCGTCATGCCCACCATTCCTTCGAACAAACCCTATCGCGTCGGCCGTTCCCGAACCGGCCTTGGCCTCTTCGCCACCAAGCCGATCAAGAAGGGCAGCAAGATCATCCGCTATTTCGGGCCGCTGCTCGATTCCAAGAAGAAAAAGGATGATGCGATCGAGAACAAGTACCTGTTCGAACTGAACAACCGCTGGACCATCGATGGCTCGGTCCGCAAGAACATCGCCCGCTATATCAACCACGCCTGCAAGCCGAACGCGGAATCCGACGTTAAACCCCGCAAGCGCAAGGTCATCATTCGCGCCATCAAGAACATCGAGCCGGGCGAGGAGATCAACTACGACTACGGCACCGACTACTTCAAAGCCTACCTGAAGCCGATCGGCTGCAAATGCGATGCTTGCGAGAAGAAGCGCAAGATGAAGCGCGCCGAGGCGCGGGCGGAAAAGACCCGCCTGAAGGCCAAGGCCGAGCGCAAGGAGCTGAAGAAGGCGGAGAAGCTGGCCCGCGAGAAAGCCGAGGCGAAAGCGAAGCTGAAGGAAAAAGCGGAGCGAGAGGCGAAGAAGGCACTCAAGCTGGACGGCGCTTCGACGGAAGGCAAAGTACTCAAGGGCAAGGGTCCCAAGACCAAGGTTCTCAAGAGCAAGGCTCTCAAGAGCAAAGCTCTCAAGACCAAGGATCCGAAAAGCAAATCTCCCGGACGAACCAGGGGCAAGGCGCTCAACGTGAAATCAGGCGCTGGCAAGCCGCCTAATGGCAAGCATCTGAACGGGGACGGCCGCGTCAGGGGCACTCGCAAAAAGCCGGCCGAAAAGCCGACGACCGAGATGACGCTGGAGGCTTTCGCACCGGCGCCGGTCCTGCAGGCGGAGCCGGCGATCGTGCCTGAGGCCTCATCCGCCGGGTTTGTGCACTGATTTCGGCAGTCTCGAATCCTCAAAGTCGACCGCCGAGCGCTGAACGATAGCGCCTGTTGCGTCGACCACGACGCGAAAGCGACGGTGTTCGGAGAAGAATGTCAGTCGATGCCGGCCGCTGTCGGCGTCGACTCCTCGCTCGGCAAGGCTTGTAATCTTGCCTTCGCGCATTTCCTTTTGAAGCCGGTGCAGGGCGAGGCCGAGCCCTTCGGCGACAATGGCCGCGTCGATCTGTACGTTGCCGTTCTCGAATTCGATCGGTTTCATGTGATGCACCTGGTTGCTCATCGTCACGCGGGCGCCGGGGTTCGTCTGGTCGGTGCGGGATAGGCGCATTCCGCCAGCGTCGTGGTGTCGAGTTCGCGCATAAAGGCTTCGCGCGCTGCGGCGAGCCTTGCTTTCAGCCGGCAGCGCGGCTTCAGCACGCAGCTGCCGCCATCCTCGCGAAAACATTCCACCAGCGCCGGCCCTTCCAGCGCACGCACCACTTCGCCGATCGTGATCGACTGGGCGGGGCGGGCCAGCGTGAAGCCGCCGCCGACGCCGCGCTGGGTCGAGATGAAGCCGCTATCGGCGAGGTCGCGCACCACCTTGGCCAGATGATTGCGGGAAATGCCGAACTCAGCCGCGATCTCATTGGTCGCAAACGAGCGGCCCGGCTCGCCCGCCAGCCGCATCAGGGCGCGCAGGGCAAAATCAGTGAACGATGTCAGGCGCATGGGAGCCCCTTCAAAAAATCTGCTTGCAAATCATCTATAGCCGTCTAAATAGGTATTTGAAATACATATTTAAGGGCGATGCAACAATGGAAGCGATCGTGGCGGGGCCGGCGCGGCGTGAGCATCTGACGGCCGAGATCATGGAGCGGACGGGCATCGACGAGGCGATGATCGAGCGGCTCGTGCACGGCTTCTACGCCAAGGTGCGGGCTGACGCGGTGCTGGAGCCAGTCTTCGAAGCCCGTATCAAGAATTGGGAGCCGCATCTGGCGCAGATGTGCGCGTTCTGGTCGTCGGTGGCGCTGATGACCGGCCGCTACCACGGCACGCCGATGGCTAAACATCTGCCGCTACCGGTCGATGCCTGGCATTTCGACCGCTGGCTCGAACTGTTCGAAGAGACCGCTCGCGAGATCTGCCCGCCCAAGGCCGAGGCGCATTTCGTCGAGCGCGCGCGGCGGATCGCATCGAGCCTCGAACTCGGCATCGCCGGCAGCCACGGCGTCATGCTCGGCAACGGCGAACGATTTCGGCTTGATCAGTCAGGAGCAAAATGATGGCGCACCGCATCCATGTCGTGACGAACAAGGAGCAGGCCAATCCATATTCCGGCAGCAGCCTGGTGCCGATGCTGGTCATCGGGCTGGTATTGACCTTTGCCGGGATGATCGCGGCGCTGGTCTTAAGCTGAAATTTGGTGCGTCATTCCGGGTGATGGGGAACATCGAACCCGGAATGACAAAACGAATGACGGTCAGGCCGCCACCGCGCCACCGCTCTTGCGCAGCCCGATGAACTGCAGTTCGGCAAACACACCGGTCGCAACCGCCTGCGCCATGATGAAGACCTGACCGAGCAGGTTCGGCGACACCGCGCCCGAGAACAACAACGCGATGCTGCCGAGCGTCCAGGCGGCATTGCCTGCGATCACCAGCAACACCAGCGCCCTCGGCACGGATGACCGCGCCGCCAGCCAGCCGACCAGCGCCGTATAGGCGATCAGGAACAGGCCGGTCTCGCGCAACAACACTTCGGGCAGATGGAGCAACGGGGCGAGCATGCCTGCGCCCAGAGTTAGCGCGACCGCGGCGACGCCGCTGAAGATGGCGTCGGCGAGCAAAGCGCGGCTCAGGAACGTGGACGGGTGGATCATGACGATTCTCCTTCTTGGGTTGGGGGCGGGGATTAGCGCTACAGCAGCGACCGGAGCCGGCGCAGCAGCCGCATCGGGCAGAGCGCCTTGCCGACCCTGTTCTCGATCGTCCGCACCTGAACGAACACGAAGACGCCGGTGTCGTGCACCAGCGGCTGCGGCATGTTCAGCGAGCGCGCCAGCAGCCAGGTGGCCAGATGGAGCGTCCACGGGATCGCCGCGGCGACGAGGCGGAACAGGGAAAGCATCAGCATGGGTCATCTCCTGTGCCAGCAAGATGACCCGCCACGAGATGCGCTTCGATTACCTTGGACGTAATGGAACGGACGAAATTCGCATGGTAGGTTTCCCACCATGAACGCACATGCTTCCGCGGCGCGAGCCGAACGAACCCAGCCCGTCCATGTCGGCGATCACTTGCGCGAATGGCGCCAGCGTCGCCATCTGAGCCAGCTCGATCTGGCCGGCGACGCCGAAATATCCGCGCGGCATCTCAGCTTTGTGGAAACCGGGCGCGCTGCGCCGTCGCGCGAAATGGTGCTGAAGCTCGCCGAACGATTGGAGGTTCCCTTGCGCGAACGCAATGTGCTGCTGGTCGCCGCAGGCTTCGCGCCGGCCTTTCCGCAGCGCTCGCTCGACGATCCCGCGCTGAAATCGGCGCGGGCTGCGATCGATCTGGTGCTGAAGGCGCATGAGCCCAACCCGGCGCTGGCCTATGACCGGCACTGGAATCTCGTCACCGCCAACCGCATGGTGGCGCCGCTGCTCGAAGGCTTGGCCCCGCATCTGCTCGGGCAGCCCATCAACATCCTGCGCCTTGCCTTTCATCCCGAAGGGCTGGCGCCGCGCACGGTCAATCTCGCGGAGTGGAGTTCACATCTATTGGAGCGGCTGCACCGGCAATGCGAGGCGACGGCTGATCCGGAACTGCTGAAACTCTATCAGGAGCTCAAGGCGTATCGGATGCCGGCACGGTCGGGCCCGGTCTCGGCCGACAATGTCGCGATCCCCTTCAAGCTGCGCCGCCATGACGAAGTGCTGAGCTTCATCTCGACCACGATGGTGTTCGGCACGCCGGTCGACATCACGCTGCAGGAGCTGGCGCTGGAAACCTTCTTTCCCGCCGACGATGTCACCGCCGAGCGGATGCGGCAGATCGCGGCCGGTTTGACGTAAATTGCTGGATGGGTGCCCGCGGTTTCCCGCCGGCACCTGCCACCGTTAGCTCGCGAGCTCTTTGGTCTTGTTTTCGCCCTCTGCTGAAGCTGCGATCCTGTCCCGCATTTCAATGCAGGTCTTGCGCACCTCCGCGGTCACCAGCGAGCAATTTTCGATGTGGAGGAAGACGCGCTTGGCCTCTTCGCGGTATCGCCCGGCGGTTTCCTTCAGCTCCTCGATCACGGTGAGCGCGTCGCGGGTCATCGCCTCGCACCTCTTGACGTGCCCGACCAGTTCGGCGCCGAGCTCCTCGATATCCTTCGCCGCGGCTTCGTATTCGCGGACGACCGCTTCCGCCGACAGCTTGCCGATCTCGGTGGCGCCGTCGCGGTGCTCGACATAATCGGGCATCGCCAGATCCGGCGCGGTCGGCTGGGCTTCGCGAACCGTCGGAATCTTTCGGAATTCTTCCTCGATCTCGCGCTCGATATCGATCACGTCGAAGATCGGAGGTTTGGGTGTCTGCGCCATGGCAATGCTCCTTTGCGAGCAGTGGTTAAAAGTTTTCGAAAATGCAGTGGGTACGGTTAGTTGCTTGCGGAAAACGAGCAACTGAAACCCCGCGGTAAGCTTTCCAGTTAAGCTTTATGTCCGCGCTGCGGGTTAATTCTGGAACCGGCTGCACCCCGCCATTACCGCCGGAGGCGTCCCAGCGGTAGTCAAGTATTCGGATATGGTTACCGAAATCGGCCTGGTTGCATGGCTATCCGATACACGTCGGTGACCGATCCCGCCGCCCGGACAGCTCAGGCGCGCCGGTCGAGCGCCGGGATAACGAGGCCGCGCCGGCCACCATCACGATGGCCGCGCCGGTTATGTGATGTGAGACATGCGGCCATTGGACTTGTGCGGCAGCCCATTCGGCTTACCTTGCGGGCGTAATTTTGGCCCCGAAGCCCCGAGGAGACGCCGATGAGCACCTTGAAGCCGCTGAAAATCGACATCGTCTCCGATGTGGTCTGCCCGTGGTGCTATATCGGAAAACGCCGGATCGAGAACGCGCTGGCGCTGGTGCCTGAGATTCCCGTCGAAGTGCATTGGCGGCCGTTCTTCCTCAACGCCTGGGTCCCGCGCGAGGGCATCAGCCGCGACGAATATCTCACCGCCAAATTCGGTTCGGTCGAAGCCTACAAGGGTATTGCCGGCCGCGTCGTGGCAGCCGCCGGCGAGGAGGGGCTGACCTATCGTCCCGAACTGGTGAAGCGCCAGCCCAACACCATCGATTGCCACCGCCTGATCCACTGGGCAGACGCACAGGGCAAATCTGCCGAGATGAAGCAGCGCTTGATGGAATTGTACTTTCGCGACGGCGGTGACCTGACCGATGTCGACGTGCTGGTGCAGGCCGCCGCCGATATCGGCCTCGACGCCGACGACGTGCGCAGGCGCCTTGCGACCGATGAGGATGTCGCGCGGATTTCCTCGCAGGCGCAGGAAGCATCCGACAAGGGCATATCAGGCGTTCCGACTTTCGTGTTCGCGCAGAAATACGCCGTCTCCGGCGCCCAGCCGGCCGAGCAACTCGCCCGCGCCATCCGTCAGGTGTCTGGCGAGATCAACGCGCAGGCGGCGGAATAATACGAAACAACCAACAACAACCCTGGGGAGGCATCATGATCTACGAATTGCGAACCTACACCGTAAAGCCCGGCACGCTCGGCGATATGGTCAAGGCCGCGAGCACCATTTCGCGCGATATCCGTAAGGACGATTACGGCAAGCTCGAAGGCTACTGGTCGACCGAGATCGGGCCGCTCAACCAGGTCCTGCACATGTGGAGCTACAACAGCTTCGACGAGCGGGCGCGGCTGCGGGCTGAACTGGCGAAGAACCCGCGCTGGACCGGCGAGTACGTGCCGTTGATCCGGCCGCTGCTGGTGCGTCAGGACGTCCGCCTGATGAACGCGGTGCGGCCGCCGGTCGCGCCGGCCTCGACGG
>CADEDX010000048.1:16256-21067 GCA_902826195.1 uncultured Bradyrhizobium sp.
CAGGACGTCCGCCTGATGAACGCGGTGCGGCCGCCGGTCGCGCCGGCCTCGACGGGCAATGTCTATGAACTCCGCAACTATCGCGGCAAGGCGGCAGGCGGCCTGAAGCAATGGCTCGACGCCTTCACCGTGGTGCTGCCCGAGCGCGAGAAATATTCGAAGATCGTGGGGCTTTGGACCACCGAGGCGGGGCAACCGAACGAGGCCTGCCACATCTGGGCCTATCCCAGCCTGAATGCGCGTGCCGAAGCCCGCGGCAATGCGATGAAGGATCCGGCCTGGCAGGAGTTTCTCGGCAAGGGCCCGGGCTTCCTCGAGGAGATGCACTCGACCATCATGCTGCCGGCGCCGCACTCGCCGCTGCAGTAAGTGTGGATGTAGCCGGGATGAACGAAAGCGATATCCGGGACTAATCTTGCATCGCCCCGGATGTCGCTCTGCTCATCCGGGCTACGAAATAAAGGCCGTGGCTCACGCACCTTTCAGATAATAATTCGCCCGCTTGCCAAGCGCGATCCGCCGCAGCACGCGGCGCATCGCCATCGAGGCGCGCAGCGGCTTGATGGCGGTCGTCACCGTGCGATAGAACGCAAGCTTCAGCGCGTCCCGCAGCGGCTGTCTGCCGGGCGGCTGCTGCGGCAGGCCGATGCCGCGCAGCATCGAATTGAAGAAGTGCAGATCGTTCATCCGCCGCACTTCGCGGGTCTTCCAGGTGATCGCCATCGAGATCGAGTACGAACCTGCGGTGCGCACCCAGTGCGGCCATTGATATGGCACGTAGCAGCCGTCGCCTTCGAACAGGTGGAATTCGATTGCCCGCGGCGCAAAGCTCTCGTCGTATCTCAGGTTGCGATGCTTGGTCATCGAACGCTCGATCTCGTCGTCGCTGACGATCGAACGGTCGGCATTGTCGAAAATCGTGAAGAACTTCTCGCCGTGGATGTGGACGAAGAAATTGTCCTCGCTGTCGAGATGGAACGGCGTGATCGAGTTCGGCGACGACACGAACAGAAAGCCCTCGATCTGTTCGAAGCCGGCATCGGCCAGGCTGTTGAAGCCGCGGGCGCGGGCGACCGAGAGCAGGGTGTCTTCCAACAGGCTGCGGTACTCCGGCGAATTCTCGACGCGCTTGAGCACCATCCAGGCCCCGGCAGTTTCGATGCGCTTTACCACTTCGACCGGATCGAGGTCGACCGAGGGAATGGCGTCCGGGTCCTGGCTGACGGCGACCTTGCCGGAATTGTACTCGATCAAGTCGCGCGGCAATTCCGCAGCCAACTGCGCGATGCGCGGCAGCGTCAGCAGCGGATGGCCGGCGAGCTTGTGGCGTATTGCGAACGGTTTTAGCGGGAAATCGCGGCGCAGCGCGTCGCCGTCGGCGGCGATCACGGGCGCAATGGCGGTAAGCGGGTTCATCTAGGATTTCTCCTGCCGTGCTCTGATGAAATGAACGATGCGGCGCAAGGGCTCGCGGATGGCGCCCCGGAGGCCGAGAGCTGCGCGGATCAGCCCCACGACCGGATCGCGCCGTTGCAGCGGGATCAGGACGTCGCCGATCGCAAGACGCCCGCGCCAGATCGGGTTGATCATGGGATGGTCGGGTGCGGCGGTGGAATCGACCAGGCGAATGGCCGGATCCGCGCAGAGATGCCGCGTCAGTTCCAGCGTCAACTGCACGCCCGGCGAAAATTTCGCAAAGCGTTCGTCGACGCCTAGCTTGAAGTAGAAGGCGCGATCCTGATGGCGCAGCACGATGGCTGACGCCACCGGCGCTTGTCCGGCCCGCAGCGTCACGATCTCGCATTGGCCGGTCCCGGCCAGCGCCGCAGTGCCGCGGCGGACGAAGGCTGCGTCGCCGTCGTCCTGGCTGAGTGCGGTGCCGCGCTGGCCCTTCCAGCCGCTGGCCTCCAGCACCAGGAATGTTTCAACCGCGGCCGCGATCTCAGCCGACGTGCGCGCCACCTCAAATCGAACGTCGCCGTGTTCGGCGAGGCGATTGCGCTGACGGCGCAGATCTTTCAGCTTCTTCGCGCCCAACGCCTCGCGCAGCAATTCGTCGGCGTCGCCGGTCGCATCGAGGCATGCGCGGACATGCGATTGCAGCACCAGCGGCGCGATGCCGGCGCGGTCAAGAACGTCGGTGAAGGCCTTCATGGCCGGGCCGTCGAGCGAGATGGCGCGGAAGATCAGCGCATGCGCGCCGGCTTGGCGAGCCCGTTGCAGAAGGCCGGTGACGGCTTCTTCTGCCACGTCGCGGTCGAGCAGCGGCGTGCAAAGCGTGCCGTAGGGATCGGCGCCGACCAAGGCGGGCAGCGGCATCTTGTAGGCGCGCCACATCGAGATCACGGGCGCCAGGCCAATCAGGGTCGATGCGTCGCGCCACGCGCTGAGCATGTCGGCGCCGACGCGGCCCCGCGCGGACGCGTTCACTGCCAGTTCCCATTCGGGCAGATAATAGCCGTTCGGCTCGACGGCGCGCATCGAGAGCGCACGCCACTGGGCCACGGAAATTCCAGCAAGCGGCGTCAGCGCGGCGCCCGACGCATGCGCATCCGTATTCGATGCACGACGAACCGTCGATGTGTCGGTAATATCAGCCACTTCCCCGAATCCCCGTTCGCGACTTATCCGGCTGGCGGCGCGTGGATGCCGCCTGGCCGTCGCGTTTCACGCGGGCAGGTTAGTGGGGATAGGTGGAGAAATAGCGTTGTCGCGATGCTTCGATTTGAGCAGTCGCGTTAACGGATCGTTTAACGTGACCGCCAGCCCTTATGCCACTTCGGTCGCGACGGGAACGCGCAGAAACCTGGCTTCGAACTCGCTCGCCGGCACTGGCCGTCCGAAGAAATATCCCTGACCCTCCTCGCATCCCATCCTCACCAGTAAATCGGCTGTGGCGCGATCCTCGATGCCTTCGGCGATCACCGACAGGCCCAATTGCCGGCTCAGTCCGATGGTCGAACTGACGATCGCTGCGTCATCGGGATTGGCGAGCAACCCGAATACGAAAGACTGGTCGATCTTCAACCCGTCGAGCGGGAATTTCTTCAGGTAGCTGAGGCTTGCAAACCCGGTGCCGAAATCGTCGAACACGATCCGAGCGCCGAGTTTCTGGATCGTGAGAAACGTATCCAGCGCAGTCTTTTCGTCGTGCAGCAGGATATCCTCGGTGACTTCCAGTTCCAGATTGGTCGGGCTCAGTCCCGACGAGGCAAGCGCCTGTTGAACCGTGTCGGCGAGATCGCCGGAGCGGAACATCGAAGGCGAAAGGTTGACGCCGATGCGGACGGTGTGCCCGCTGCGTTCCCAAGCCGCCGCCTTGGCGCAGGCGGTGTTCAGCACCCACTTCGCAATTCGCTCGGAAATCGGTGACGTGTTGACGACAGGCATGAACCCTGCCGGCGAGATCAGCCCCCGTATCGGGTGATGCCAGCGGATCAGCGCCTCGGCGCCGATCAGGCGGCCGTCGGCCAGATGCACTTGCGGCTGATAGAACAGTTCGAACTCCCCGCGGTTGACGGCGAGCGCCAGTTCGGCTTCCAGCGTCAGGCGCGTTTCGAGGTCGCGTCGTATCGAATCCTCGAACAGCACGTGGCCGCCGCGTTGGGTCGCCCGCGCGCGGCTCAGCGCCATATGGGAATTACTCAGCAGTTCGTCCGCCGTGCCGCCGCCGTCGGGGAAGACGGCCGCGCCGATGCTGACCCTGACGCGGTGCTCGCGGTTGCCGGCAAGCAAAGGCGCGTGGAAGCTCGCGCTGATCTGTTCCGCGTAATTCTTGATGCTGCCGCTGATGTCCGTCAGTCGGGCCGCAATGGCAAATTCGTCGCCGTTCAGCCGCGCGACCACGCCCGATTCGGGAATTCGTGTGGCCAGCCGTTCCGAGATCGCGCGCAGCACGAGGTCGCCGGCGGCGTGGCCGAGCATCTGGTTGATCTGCTGGAATCCCTCCAGGCCGATCACCAGCAGCGCGACCTCGTGGCTTTCGGCTCTTGCCTTTTCGATCATGTCGGCAAGACGGGTGAGAAGGGTGTGGCGGTTGATCAACCCGGTCAGCGTGTCGTGTTCGGCGAGATACTGGATTTTCGCTGCTTCGCGCCGGCGCACCGAGATGTCGCGCAGGATCGCGCCGAACTGGTGCCCGTCGGCGCCTTGCCAGCGTGAGAAACTCGCCTCGACCGGAAACACCTCGCCATCGCTGCGCCGGCCGTCGAACTCGATCACCGATCCGGAGGAGAGCCTTGCGACATTATCGATGGAAAAGGCCGGCGTGGCGGAGGTGGGTTCGCGTGCGCAAATCTCGTCAAACGGACGGCCGATCATCGCTTCGGGCGGATAGCCGAAGATCGCGGTCGCGCCGGGATTCCAGTCGGTGATCACGTATTTGGAGTCGGTGCAGATCAGGCCGTCGCCGAGCGACATCGCCACGCGTTGAAAGCGATTTTCGGCGACCTTGCCGAGCAGGTCGCGGATATTGATTTCGTCGAGCGCGATGGCTGCGAGGTAAACAATGCAAGCGATATGAAACAGCGAGGTATCGAGAATGAACGGGAATGCCGCCTGCAACGCGAACGCCGCCGTTTCGAGCACCAAGGCCATTGCCACCAGCAACGTCGCGCGCCTGCCGGCGGAAAGCCGCCGCCAGCTGATCAGCATTGTCATGGCGAGCAGGATCAGTCCGGCCGCCGTCACGGCCTGCGAAGTCCATTGCAGTGCGCGGTTCTGCAGCAGCGATTCCGCGGCGAGGGCTTGCAGCACCGGGCCCGAGAGGTTCGTCCCATTTGGAACGCTGAAGCGGTCGCCGAGTTCGAGTG
>CADEDX010000049.1 GCA_902826195.1 uncultured Bradyrhizobium sp.
AGGAAAAGCGATGGCTAGCCCTCATGCAAAAGCACGCTCGAGAGCTCGAAAAACTCGCGCGCGCCCGCAGGACAGAACACTGATACGTTGTCAGTGATCCTTTCTTCAGGTTGCATCCTTAGCTATCAGGCGATCAGGTCGGCGCCCGCCGCCGATCCCGTTGAACAAGGCGGCAGTTCCGGCGCAGGAGTGTCAGTGATTCAGTCTGTCTCACTTGGCAGGACTGAAGATCACGATGGGACATCGGCAAGTCGAACAGGCTGCCATGTTCTATGAGTTTTCGCTTTGGGAGTACCGACAATCGATTGCACGGGTCACTGTATCCGCGCCGAGCTCTTGCTATAGAGCAACACTGTAACTAGGCCATGGGGAGGCTTCTTCGGACAATCCATTCCGGAAGAACAACTTGCTTAACTTCGATCGAGGCCTATTGCCTTGATAACGGGAGCCAAAGCCTTCAATTCATCTTCGACCAATCGCTCAAATTTGGCGGGATTAGACCCGAGGTCAGGCTCCATGCCCTGAGAGCGATAGTTTTTCTGAAGTATCGGGTCGGCCATAGCAATGCCGGTTGCCGATGCGATGCGTTCGACGATCCTGGCTGGAGTGGCTTTAGGCGCAAATAGCCCGAACCATCCGGCATATCTGAGATCCGGCATGCCCGATTCAATCGCTGTTGGAATACCTGGCGCGCCGCTCACACGGCTCGCACTGGTCACCGCTAGTATCCGCAGCGTGCCCGCCTGATGCAATTGCAGCAGCGGACCAGAAATGACCGCGATCATCATTGTGATCTGACCGCCAATTAGATCGTTGGTCGCCGGGCCCATTCCACGATAGGGGACGTGCACAATATCCATCGCGCCCGACTGCTGCTTGAACATCTCCCCGACGAGATGATTGCCGGTACCGGTTCCCGGCGTACCATATGACAGCTTGCCCGGATTGGCTTTCGCGTAAGCGATCAATTGTTGGAGGTTATCGACCGGCAGCGAAGGGACCACTACGAACGCAAGGGCACTGGTGATCAGACGGTAGATGGCCTGAAAGTCACGGACGCTATCGTAAGGAGGGTTCGCTAAGGTCAGAGGGACAATAACCTGCGTGCTCCCATTACCGAGCAGCAGCGAATAGCCATCGGGCGCGCTTTGCCCAACGGCTGCACAACCCAACGCCCCGCCAGCACCGCCAATGTTCTCGACATAAGCTGGCCCTAGCAACGATGTTATCCTCTCGGCCCAGGGGCGGCCGATCTGATCGCCCGATCCGCCGGCAGCGTAAGGGATCACCAGCCGGATCGGACGAGATGGATAGTCTTCAGCAACTGCCGCGCAGGGCAACGCCCCAATCGCAGCGGCCCCGGTCGTCGCTTGCAGAAACTGCCGTCGTGAAAGCAGCGGCATCCCGATCCACGAAGAAGTATAACTGAAGAAAGAGTCTGATGCCTGTACCACACGTCGGGGGATAACGCCTGCACTTAGATTCCCCCGACTTTGCCGGGATATCGTCGGTTAAACGGCAGTACTCGGCAGCTCTAACGAGTCCATCGACCAATTCTGCGGCAACGGGTCAGACGGCCTCGCCCAGCGCCATTCCCAGAACGATCTTCTGGTACGCCGCAAGCATTCCGGCCTCCTCGATTGATCCGTGATGATGCAGCTGGCGCCATGCGCCGCCTCGCCGCGTGAACCAGCGCGTCGTACGGAACCTAACATCCATCTGTTGGACGGGAGTTGTGCACGTGCCAAATTCGCGGCCTACGAACAAATGCCAATCGTCGCCGCCCTGGCTGCTGAAATCGTGGAAAGTTACCTGGACGACCCCAGGTCCACCGAACAATTTCATGTAACCTTCGCTGATCGACTTCCAGCCGCGCCGGATCCCGCCCATCGGGTTATCCATGCTCGGTGCGTCTCCCTGCTCCCAGTTCGCCGCGAGCCCGTCAAGGTCACGCGCGTTGAAGGCCGCGTAAAAATCGATCAATGCATCGAACGCATCTCCGCTGCCGTTTCGCGCCTCGTGCCCCGTAACCTCCGTCAATTTTGCAGTCATGCTGTTTCTCCATGTGAACTCCAATAGACCCGTTCCTTGGGTGAAATCGCCTGCGGTAGCGCCAGTTGTCGCCGTCACCCATGTTCCCCAGCGAGGCCATGCCGCCCTGCGCGGCAACCGTGTGGCTGCGGGTCGGAAATACCTTGGTGACGCAAGCCGTTTTCAGACCTGATGCAGCCATGCCGAGCGCAGCCCGCAAGCCGGCACCGCCCGCGCCGACACTGACGACGTCATAATTGTGCTCATCAATCTCGCAAGCGCCGGCCAAGGGATGTTTCCTCGCATTGCGTTGTCGTTAACCGCCGGCAGGAACCAACGAAGCCTTGCCGTCGCCGGCCGATCCGCCTTCGAGCTCACCCGTCAGAAACTGGGCGCGCCCCTTGCCAAACGACCAGTCCTCGTCGGAATTTGTGACCATCGATACGACGACGTCAGATGGATCGATGTTGCATTCCTCCTTCAGGCTCTCGCACAGCAGATGGTAAAACGCCTCCTTGGCCCGCCGCTCTCTCGGCCGGGTCGTGATCTGCAGGAGCACGCAATTCTTCGTGCGGGGAATGCCGAGGCCCGTGTCTTGCACGATGAAATGGGATGCCGGATGTTGATGGACAATCTGGTAGCGGTCACGTTCGGGTATCCGAAAGGCCGCAACCAGCGCGCGGTGTGTCGCGTTCAGAAGCACCATCAATTGATCGGGACTGCGGCCTTCAAATATATCGAACCGAAGCAGCGGCATGTGATTTCCTTCCCTGGATTGGTTCGCTGAGATTCTGCGTTGCTCCAGTCACGCACGGCCCGCTTGCGCAGATTGCGTGCGTGGATCGTCATGTATGTCATGATATTCGAGGCCGAGCGGGCCGATTGCCGAGACCTGGGTGACGTATTCGCCGGATTTTGCCCAGTGGAAATGCCAGGTCTCGCCCGGCAGTACGATGACACTGCCGGGCGGATAGGCCGTCACCCTGTCGCCATCGAAGGTTTTCCCGAGCCCGATATAGAAGACGCCCGACATGACCGTATAGATGCGATCTTCTGGGTGTCTGTGCGGCATCAGCTTCGTACCGCCGGGCACCTTGACGCGAACCACATAGGGTCCCGCCTCTGCCGGATGGCCGACCATGACGGCCAGCCGCGCACCCGACGGAAACGCTGGGAAAGGTCGCCAATCGATGTCCTCGGGCATGACCGCTCTGAACGTGGACTGATCAGGTTGATGGCTGCGAGCCATGGCGCGATATCCTCCCGACGGCCAATTAAACGAGCTTCGCGTCGAGCGTGATCGCAGCGTTGAGCACCTTGGAGACCGGACAATTCTTCTCGGCTTCCCCCGCAATACGGACAAAGTCAGCTTCGGCGAGATTTGCCACCTTAGCCCGCAGAGTGAGAGCCGACTTGCTGATCTTGAACCCCTGGCCGTCGGGATCCAGCGTGACCGCGGCCTCCGTGGTGAGTTCCGCCGGATTGAATCCCGCCGCCTGCAGGCCGAAAGCCAGCGCCATGGTGAAACACCCGGCATGGGCAGCTGCGATCAGTTCCTCCGGATTTGTACCCTTCTCGTTCTCGAAGCGGGTCTTGAAGGAATACGGCGTACCGTCGAGTACACCTGAGTCGCTGGTAAGCTGGCCGCTTCCTGCGCGCCCCGTGCCGTGCCAGACCGCCTTTGCCTTTCGGATCATTGCTCTTCTCCCTTGTTTCCAAAACGCCCCGCACAAAATTGCACGGGACAATTCAGCTTCTTCTGCTTACGCCGGTTGCTTCAGCGAATTGCTATCGACCGGCATCTTGCGCAAGCGCTTGCTTGTGGCCGCGAAGATCGCGTTCGCGATCGCCGGCACGATCAGCGACGTCCCGGTCTCGCCCATTCCACCGGGCGGCTCTGCGCTCTTGACGATATGCACGTCGATCACGGGCGCTTGATCCATGCGGAGCATCTGGTAGGTGTCGAAATTGCTCTGCTCGACACGCCCGTTCTTCAGCGTGATTTCACCGTAGAGCGCGGCAGTCGCGCCAAAAATGACACCGCTCTGCAGCTGCGCCTGCACCGTGTCTGGATTGACGACGGTGCCGCAATCCATCGCACAGACGACCCGGCGCACCCGGACATTGCCCTCGCTGGACACCTCGACTTCGGCCACCTGGGCCAGGTAACTGCCGAAGACGTACTGCAGCGCGACGCCGCGTCCACTGCCCTTGGGCAAAGGTTGACCCCAACCGGACTTTTCCGCGACAAGATCGAGCACGGCCCTGGCGCGAGGGTTGCGGTCCAGCAACATCCTGCGATACGCGACGGCATCCTGCCGGGCGGCCGATGCAAGTTCGTCGACAAAGCTTTCGGTCACGAACACATTGTGCGACGGTCCGACGCTGCGCCAGAACGCCGTCGGAATCCCCGGTGGCTCCACGCGCACGAACTCCACGTGGAAGTTCGGCATTTCATACACCAGGTCAATCGCGCCTTCGGTCGAGTCGGGATCGAGACCATCCTTGAAGGCCGGCGGCAGCCATCGTGCAATGACCGACGGTCCGGCGAAGCGGTTCTTCCAGGCCACGGGCCTGCCTTGCGCATCGAGCCCCGCAGCAATGCGATCGAACCAGTACGGTCGATACATGCCGTGCTGGATGTCTTCCTCCCGGGTCCAAACCACCTTGACGGGACCATCGACGTGCTTGGCGATCTCGACGGCACGGACCGCACCGTCGGCCTCGAGCCGTCGGCCAAAGCCGCCGCCAATCAGATGATTGTGCACGATCACTTTCTCAGGCGGCAGTCCGGCAGCCTTTGCGGCCATCGCCTGCACGCGCGCCACAGCCTGGCTGCCGATCCATATCTCGCACGCGTCCTTGCGGACGTGCACGGTGCAATTCATCGGCTCCATCGTCGCGTGGGCCAGAAATGGAAGTTGATACATTGCTTCCACCTTGGTCACCGCGCCGGCCAGCGCCTTGTCGGCGTCGCCACTGTTTTGCGCTACCGTTCCTGGACCAAATGTCGCCTGTTCAAGCTGACCTGCGATCTGTGCCGTCGACAGCGCTGCGTGCGGACCGTCGTCCCACTCGATTTTGAGCGCCGCCAGGCCCTTCTTGGCCGCTCCCATATGATCCGCCACGACAGCTACGGCATCATCAAGCCGTACGATCTGCCGCACGCCCTTGACGGCCTTCGCTTCCGAATCTTCCAGGCTCTTCAGACGACCGCCGAATACCGGCGATTGCGCCAGCGTCGCGATCTTCACGCCCGCTGGTCGCGCATCGATGCCGTAGGTGACCGTACCATTAACCTTGCCCGGCGCATCGAGCCGCTTGGCGGGCGTACCAATGAGCTTGAAGTCTTCGGGCCGCTTCAGCGTTACTCTTTCCGGTACCGGGATTTGCGCGGCTTCCGCAGCAACGTCGCCGTATTTGATATGCCGCCCGGTTGCGTCGTGGATCACCTCGCCATCCTGCGCCCGGCAGGATGTCGGATCCACGCGCCATCGCCTCGCGGCTGCGGTGACGAGCATGATTCGCGCGGACGCGCCGGCCTCGCGCAGCGGCTTCCATCCCCCGCGCATGGCGTTCGAATTTCCGGTCGCCTGCACACCCAGTAAGGGGTTGGCATAGAGCTTTTCGTTCGGCGGCGCGTGTTCCAGCCGCACCTGCCTCAGCTTTACCTCCAGTTCTTCAGCGATCAGCATGGGAACCGACGTGTAGGTGCCCTGCCCCATCTCGACGTAAGGCATGGTCAGAACCACCTGTCCGTCGCTGCCGATGCGGATGAACGCGTTCGGTGCAAAGTCCGTCGAGCCCGCCGCCTCGCTTCGGCCAAACGGTAGCGCCAGGCTCAACAGCAGGCCTCCGCCAGCCATCGCCGCACTGGCGAGGAAACCACGCCGCGACAGGTTGGTGTCGTCAGGGTCCGCATGCGCGCGATCAAGATTCATGTCAGCCTCCGTTTGTTGTCGACTGCGCGGCGAGTTTGATCGCTTCACGAATCCGGACATAAGTCCCGCAGCGGCAGATGTTGCCGCTCATGGCATCGTCGATATCTGCATCGGTGGGATGCGGATTGCTCGCCAGCAACGCCGAGGCGGACATGATCTGTCCGGACTGACAGTAGCCGCATTGGACGACCTCATGGTCAAGCCAGGCCTTCTGGATTCCTGCACCAGACGCCGTCGCCCCGATGGCTTCAATTGTCGTGACCGCTGCCTTTTCGATGCTGTCAATCGGCGTGATGCACGACCGTGTCGCGACGCCATCGATATGCACCGTGCAGGCACCGCACAGCGCCGCGCCGCAACCGAATTTTGTACCGGTCATGCCGAGCACGTCCCGCAATACCCATAGCAGTGGCGTATCGCCATCGACGTCGACGCTATGCCCGCTCCCGTTAATGTTGATGGTGAAGGCCATGTTGTTCTCTCCTTTCGCTGTAGATCGTCACCTTGCGCGAGGCAGCAAGCGACGATCCTGTGGGGCCGCTCAACTTCCCAACTGACCGACGTGGAATCCAAGCCGGTTTTCAACATCGCCGGTGCGATGGAAGCCGCGTTCGATCAGGGTCTTGATCCGGTTCTGGCTGGCGGGCCGCTGCACGGAAGCAAGGAACGCATCCCATTCCGGGGCGATCTCCGCATCTGTCGGCAGGCTGGCCGCGTTGACGAGGCGCTTGGTCTCGGCGATCGCCTGTTTATCGAACGAGGCAATTCGCATCGCCAGTGCATCGACAAAGCCGTCGAGCTCGGAGTCCGGCAGGGCGCGATTGACATAGCCATAGCGCTCCGCGAGTTCGCCGCTCACATCGTCGGCCCCGAGCAGCACTTCAAGCGCGCGGCCGCGACCGATCAGCCGTGGCAGCCGGGCCATCGGTCCGCCGCCGGGTACCAAGCCGGCGCCGACTTCCCATTGCGACAGGATCGCCTTCTCGCGGCTTACGAACCGCATGTCGCTCGCCAGCGCAAGCTCGCTTCCCACCCCGGTCGCCCGGCCCCGGATCGACGCGATCGAAGCAACCGGCGCGCGGCTGAGGCGCGCCAGCATGTCCGGGAGCGCCTGCAGGCCCGTCGATCCAACAGGGATGCGCGTTGATTCCTCCAGCGGCGCAAAGAAATCATAGTGGGTGAGGAAGAACCCCTCGATCGCACTGTCGAAGACAACGACCTTCACGTGCTCGTCGGTTTCGATCGCCGTTATGATGGCGTCGAGCTGAGGAATCGTTTCCGGTCCGAAAATATTGAGCGGCGGATGATCGAACGTAACGCGCCAGTATGACGGCAAGCGCCGTTCAAGGTGGACCCGCGCGGAGGCGAGTGTCTTCTCGGGGCGGTTCATGGGGCTCTCCATTGTGTAGGAAACGAGACGCGCACTGGGGGCGCGTCTCAAACGCCTCAGCTCGCTTGACGCAGCGACTTGAACGCGGCGCGCATCTCGGCGGTGAACGACGCCGGCTGCTCCCAGGCGGCAAAGTGTCCGCCCTTGTCGAGCTTGTTGTAGTGAATGAGCTTTGGATATGCCCTTTCCGCCCAGCTTCGCGGAGCCTGGTAGAGTTCGTCCGGATAGGCGCTCACGGCCACCGGAAGGGTGATGCCCTTCGGTGCGAAAAAGGCGAGCTTGCTCTCCCAGTACAGACGAGCCGAAGAGACCCCAGTGTTCGTCAACCAGTAGAGCGTGATATTGTCGACGATATCCTCGCGCGTCAGCCCTTCCGCTTTGCCGTCAAATACCCGGGCGATAAGCGCGTAACTGCGCTCGTCGTGATCGAGCATCCATGCGGCGAGGCCGATCGGAGAATCCTCAATGCCGTACAGGGTCTGTGGCCGAGCCCCCATTTCCTGAGCGTAGGCCAGGCCAGTCTTGTAGAAATGACTGAGCTGATCGTACGCATGCCTTTCATCGGCTGAAAGGCCTGATGGCGCCGGGGCATTGGCAAAGGCGGCCTTGTCGATATCCGCTGGTACGGTCGCGGGCATGTTGGTGTGAATGGCGACCAATCCCGCAGGTTGCTGCAGGGCCAGCTGCTCCGTGACCGCATTTCCCCAGTCACCACCTTGCGCGACATATCGCGTGTATCCGAGACGTTGCATCAGCACGGCCCAGGTGCGGGCGATCCGAATGGGATCCCAGCCGGTAGTGGTGGGTTTGCCCGAAAAGCCGTAGCCGGGCAGAGACGGGATCACCAGATCAAAGGCGTCGGACGCGCTCCCCCCGTGCGCGGTGGGATTGGTAAGCGGATCGATGATCTTCAACTGCTCGATGATCGAACCGGGCCATCCGTGTGTGACGATCATCGGCAATGCGTTCTCGTGCTTTGAGCGAACGTGAATGAAATGAATATCGAGCCCGTCGATTTCGGTGATGAATTGCGGCAGCGCATTCAGCCTGGACTCGACCTTGCGCCAGTCATAGTCGGCCGCCCAGTACCGCGCCAGTTTCTGCATCGTTGCGAGCTGAACGCCCTGCGACGGATCCTTGACTGTTTCCTGGCCAGGCCACTTGGTGGCGCTTACCCGTTTACGCAGATCGACCAGCGCCTCTTCCGGAAAATGAACTCGAAATGGACGGATCTCCGCGCTCGCCGCCGCATGGGCGTGAAAGGTGGGCAGAATGCTCGCGGCACTCGCCGCTGCTATTCCCATCGCGGCATTGCTCAGGAGCTGACGACGGTCCTGGTCGATAATTTCGAATACTGACTGCGTGGACATATTGGATCTCCCTGGCTCGTTGCATGAGTGAGTTAAGCTCTCGGCCGGTGCTTGCTATGAATTTGATATTTGCTCAGAGCTTCCGAAAATACCCGTTATGGCTTGTTAAGCAGCGTTAGCCGTTGCGAGCACCGACTCGCAGGAGATAACGCTCATCACCTCAGAACATTGACGAACGGCTTGCCGTTTTCGATGATGCAGGGGGCGAGCTCGCTTCCAATGCTTCCGTCGACTTCAGCTCACCCTCCCCGGCTGCAGCCTGCTGCGCGCGTGCGACGTGCTGCACGTAGATGCTTCCGGCGATCAATATCGTCGCTGTGGCGGACCGTATTGCCTTGATCACAAACCTGCCCATTTGGATCTCCTCGACGAAGCTCTGATCGGCGGATTACGGCAGCGGCCGGCCGGCCTGCTCGCGGACCATGTATTCTGCGTACCAGTCGGGCCAGTTCGCATCGTGCTGACCACCGAAACGCTTCTCATGTTCGCCATGCGCTGCCGCTGCACGACGAAGTGCGCTCGCCAGATCAACCGGCGAGGTAAACGCCGTCGTGCCCTCGACACGTCCGGGTAAGCGCGCCGTGATCTCCTGGATGAGCCACCCATTTCCGTCCGGATCGCGGAACGAAGCAAATGATCGGTAGCTCCCGCGTTCGGGATCCGGACCCGTGACCCGGCGCGATCCAGACAAGAACGGCTCGTCTGTTCCCGCATGGGCATCGCCGGTCCCGTGGAATACCTCGCTGACCTCGACACCGCGACGGGTCAGATCGGATCGTGCGGCGTCGATATCGGAAACGACGAGATAAAGTCCCTGGGCCGATCCCGGCGTCGCGGCGGTCACGTTGGCGCCGAAGATAACCGAGGCGGATGACCCTGGCGGCGTGAACTGAATGACGCGCCAACCGTCACCGGATGCGAAGTCAGCATCCAACCGCCACCCCAGCCCGGCATAGAACGCCTTCGCGCGATCGACATCCGAAACAGGGATGACGACGATCTCAAGCTTCATGTCGACCGCCGGCGCGGATACCTTGACCGTGGTAACGCTGCGCTCTTCCGTCATCGTCATAGAGACCTCCTGCGTGTTCGTGTTGTCCCGACCGAGCCAACGACCCGGCTGGTGCAGCACGACACTCGCGCAGAAGTCGCGGAATTGCTCGTTATGGGTTGTTAGAGGGCGTTAGCCGTTGCGAGCGGGAACCGGGCTTCCCGCTGCATTGGACAACATAGCTGTCTGGTGCAGGCGCTATATCGGAGCGGGTCCAACGCGGGTACCCTCCCTATCCAAATCCTTTAACGATTTCGCGGACATCACGAAGGTCCGCCGTCTCGAACCCATCTTCGAAGCGAGCATAGATACGCTTTAGCCCGGAGATGGCACGCGCCTTGGCATCCGGCTCGATGGCGAGCCGCGCCTGGCTTGCCGCAACCCGCAGACTCCATGACAAGGCGGCTTGCTGCTCCGCGAGCTCGAAAGCAGCGCGAAAATCCTGTTCCGCGCCAGGATGATCGCCGCTCCGTGCGCGAAGCTCCCCGCGAACGCGAAGAAGTTCCGGCATTTCCCAGCTGTCGCCTTGGGCCGCAACAGAATCAATTTCGGTTTGTATCGCGGTAGACGCCTCGTCGATCCGGTCTAGGGTGGCCAGACCCTCGACCAATGCAACGACGGCGGCCCCGCTGTAGAGTTCGAGGCGGTCAGCGATCATCCGAGGCAAGGATTGCTGAAGCAATTCGAGACCTTCCTCCACTGCGCCCGTTGCGACCAGCAGTTCTCCCTTGAGCGCCAGCGAGTCCTTGTAGAAAGGCCCGAAACCGTGCTTGCGCGAATGGTCAGCCAGTCTGGTCGACGCTTCTTCCACGGCATCGGTGTCCCCGACCCAGCGATAAACCCGGGCGGCAAAACAAAGCCCTGCGCAGTACATGGCAAGATCGGGGTTCGATCCGATACCCATGAGGCTATCTGCAACGACGACGGCCTGATCAGGCAACCCGAGCAGCCAGAGATTGGTGCACGACATGATGTGCGTACCGCGTGGGCTTGCAAAATGGTCAATCGGCAAAGTGGGGATCGCCGCGTCCCCGGTCTCGCCCGCCTGCAGTCGTTCTCGGGCGAGCCGCTGATCGCCGCTCAGGTGATAGGCAATCCCCAGATAAGTGTGCGCACGGGCGAGCGCGGCAGGATGTTCGGTTTTGATCGCAACCTCGTCAGCAAGCTGCGCCACTTCCAGCAGCCGCCGTCGTTCGCATGTACGGCGGTACAGCGCATGCAGGCGGCTCAGCAGGCGGAACTGGTTCTGCAGGTCGCCGAGTTCCTGCGCCAACGTCAAGCCACGCCGGAGCGCGGCCTCGCACTCATGGCTGTTTCGTTCGGAAAACATGGCTGCATGACCGAACGCCCAAAGAAGCTCGACGCGCGCCGTTTGCTCGCCGGGTGCATTGTCAGGCAGTGCGAGCGCGCGCCCGGCCCAGGCGCGGCATTCCTCAAGCAGATTGCGTTCGACAAACAGTCGCGCGCACACGGCCGCGAGGGGAAGCCGCAAGCCGGGTTCTCCCATATCGGAATAGACCCAGGCCAGCGCGGCCCGGGCGTCGCTCAACAGATCGGCGCGATGGAGCCATCCGCCCGGACGCTCGCCTCCCGGCTCGTAGGAGCGGGGCGTCAGTGCCTGCAGCACGTAGCGTGCGTGCCTCAAGGCCGCAGCGTCCGTCGCGCCGGACGCGGCTAGTTTCTCGGTCGCGTAGGCCCGCGTCGTCTCCAGGAGACGAAACGAGGTCTGCGCACTTCTGGGGCGACTGGTCACCAGTGATTTCGTGACCAGTTGCTCGAGACGAATGAGAACAGCGTCGGTGTCGTCAAGATGGTCCGCAAGAGCAAGGGCGCCCTGCAATGTGAACGGGCCGGGAAAAATGCTGAGATATTCCAGAAGACTTCGTTCTTCCGGCGCGATCAGATCATAGCTCCAGTCCAGCGCTGCGCTCAACGATTGATGTCGTAGCGGCGCGGTCCGCCGCCCTCGCCATGCGAGCCGGAGTCGTCCCCCGATCAGTTCATCGATTTCGAGCAGACCGTGCGCCGAAAGCCGGCTCGCCACCAGCTCGATCGCAAGCGGCATGCCGTCAAGTTTGCGGCAGATCCGCGCGATGATCTCGGCATCGGCGTCGGTAACGACGGCGCTATATCCTGCCGCAATGGCACACTCCATGAAGAGGCGCGTAGATGAGTATTTGTCGAGCTCGGATTCGCTGCCCACACTGTCCGGCGGAATCCCGAGCGAGGCCAATTCGAAAACAGATTCGCCTTCCGCATCCAGGGATTCGCGGCTTGTCGCCAAAAGAGAGACGCCGGGAGCTCGCTGGTGGACCTGTTCGGCGAGACGCGAGACAGCCTCGATGACGTGCTCGCAGCTATCCAACACCAGCAGGATCTGGCGATCGCGGAGCGATTCAATGAGCCGCGGCGTGGGATCTCCGACTGGAATGAGCAGGCCAAGCGCCGATGCCGCAGCGACAGCAACGAGGTTGGGTTCCTTCAGACTGCCCAGATCGAGGAATCGGACCCCGTCCCTGAAACGGCCTGCGACCTCGTAGGCAAGCGCGACCGACAGCGTTGTCTTGCCGATGCCGCCTGGTCCGCGAAGCGTGACAAAACGACGTGTAGCAACATACTCGGACAGCAATTGGATGTCTCTTTCCCGCCCGATGACCCGGGTGGGCCGCGGCGGAAGATTGGGGTGCAACGGCTCATCCACACGATCGACGCGCCTTTGCGGGGACGCCACGCGATCCGCCGGTGCAACGAAGCAATAGCCCCGTCCGGCGACATTCTTCACATGGGAGTCGCCGTCCTGATCGCCATCTACGACGCGCCGCAACTGTGCAATATGAAATCGCAAGTTGCTTTCATCCACGGTCAGGCCGGGCCAGGCCTTCTCCATGAGTTCGGCCTTGCTGACGACTTCGCCTTGCCGGCTGATCAGGATGCAGAGAATGTCGAATGCCCGGCTGCCAAGCTGAGCCGCGGCGCCATTGCGCTCCAAGCGGCGAGCATGCGGCAGAACGCGGAATGGGCCAAAGGAAAAGGCCTCCGGCATCGCTTCGGTCGCGATAGGCCCTGGTTCGCTGCGGTTCGCCACAGATCCCACGTTTTCTTTGGCTTGCGGACCGCTTTTTACACGAATTTCCCCGTAAATACGACCCAAAAGGGTGCCTCAAACGCGGGCAGGAATCACGATTGTAGCGCGTGTCCCGTCTCGCCCTGACTGATAGTGTAGCCGGGCGCCAATGCTTCGGGCCAGGCCCTTAACAATCGTGCGCCCGGCGCCCTGCAGCGAGCCGATCGTACCGCGGCCGTTGTCTGTCACCGTAAAGCACCAACAACGGTTGCGGTTCAGCGCCCCGACACGGATCAATCCTTCTTTCCGACCGGTAAAGGCATGTTTGGCTGCGTTTGTTACAAGCTCACTTACGATCAGGGCAAGCCGATGAGCCTGCGTCGCGGGCAACTTGCCATCCTCGATAGCTACCTCGCAGCAAATTTCGGCTGGCTCCAGGATTGTCTCCGACAACGCTTCGCAGATAGCTCCGAAGAAATTTGGAACAGAAATTGGTTCAACATCTTCGTTGCTCGAAAGGAGTTGATAAAGCCGTCCAAACGCCGCGATCCGACGCTCGAAACGATCGATAGAAGTTGCCAGATCGTCGATTTTTCCTCGTGTAAATTCTTTCCGAGCCGACGCCGCCAGCAACATCAGCGTGTTCTTCATGCGGTGACAGGATTCGCGATTGACGAGCTCCCAATCGTCCACCGGGTTCGCACCCAAACCAGTTTGATGCACGTCCATGACATCATCACGTAACTGTGAGCCGACTTCGAGCACCGTAGTTCTCCATCGTGAAATATCGATTTGCTTTGCCGATGGCGATATTGCGGGAGATGATCGACTTGCGCGCGTTAGACGTTGCAAGATTGTGTTATGCTGTACGTCGGTTCCACCCGCGAACCGGATATCGCTCTGGCATCGCCAAGACTTACCGGCCGTTGTTCTAAAACTAAAGTCGACTACGTCCATCTCGGGCAGCGGGTACCGAGGCGTGTGAAACGGAATTCGCAAGCATTTTACTCGGGGCTCCGTTCTGATAGTGCAGATTTGGGCTTCTCCCTGACCAAAGGCGATGTCGTGTCAGGCAACAACAAAGAACAGGATTCACCGATCACCTTTGGTCCGTTCCGGCTCTCGCCCAAGGCGCGGCTGTTGGAGAAGGACGGCGTCCCACTTCATATTGGCGGTCGTGCGCTGGACATATTGATCTTGCTCGCGGAACGTCCGGGCGAGATCGTGGACAAACGAGCCCTGATCAAACAGGTCTGGTCCGATGTGA
This sequence comes from uncultured Bradyrhizobium sp., assembly GCA_902826195.1. GTDB lineage: Bacteria > Pseudomonadota > Alphaproteobacteria > Rhizobiales > Xanthobacteraceae > Bradyrhizobium. The sequence goes on from CADEDX010000049.1 coordinate 14,115, forward strand.
ATGTCGATGAAGGCAGTCTGCGCTTCCATGTCACCGCACTGCGTAAGGCCCTTGGTGGCGGTGCCGCTGGCGCACGCCATATCGTGAATGTCCCTGGACGCGGCTATTGCTTTGCCGCTCCCCTTGTTGCCCCTGATGGACCCCCGCCCGCGCCGTCTAGCGGCAGCGTCAGTCCCGTTCGTTCCCTCCCGGCCCCACCCTCGAAGATGGTCGGCCGGATCGACGCGATTGACAAGATTGCAACGGAGCTTTGGCAGCATCGCTTCGTTACCATTGTCGGACCCGGCGGCATCGGCAAGACCTCGGTGGCGGTCTCCGTGGGCCACCGACAATTTGACGCTCTCGGCGGGCAGGTTTTCTTTGTCGACTTTGGTGCACTCCGGGATGCCAGGCTTCTCGTCGGCTCGATCGCCTCGGCGCTCGGACTTACGGTCGGTGCGGATGATCTCCTATCAGGCTTGCTCAATTCCCTGCGTGGCCAGCGCATTCTTCTGATCTTCGACAGTTGCGAACACATATTGGACGCGCTGGCGCCGCTGGCCGAACGTCTCAATCAAGAGCTGCCCGAACTTCAAATTCTCGCAACGAGCCGTGAGTCCTTTCGTGCGGAAGGCGAGCGCGTCTTCCGGCTATTTCCGTTGGATTGCCCGCCCCAGTCTGACGGAATGCGCATTGCGGACGTTCTTGCCTATCCCGCCGCCCAACTCTTCATCGAGCGCATCGCCGCAAGCCTGAGCGAATTCCACCTCAACGACGATCAGGCCCCCTTGATCGCTGACATTTGCCGACGGCTGGATGGCATACCGCTGGCGATCGAGCTCGCGGCTGGCCGTGTCAACGCCTATGGCATTGCCGGCACCGCCTCGCTGCTCAATACCCGCTTCTCGCTGCTGTGGCGCGGACGTCGTACGGCTATTCCGAGGCATCAGACGCTGGGGGCGGCGCTCGGCTGGAGCTACGATCTGCTTTCGACGACCGAGAGCGCGGCTTTGCGCAGACTGTCGGTGTTCGTCGGGCTGTTCACGCTGGAGGCGGCCCTCGCAGTCGCTTGTCACGAAGAACTTGCGGAGGCGTCCGCGGTCGAAGTGATCGCCGACCTCCTGTCCAAATCGCTCATCAACGCTATTTCGGGTGAACGCTCGCCGAAATACCGTCTGCTCGACACAACCAGGGCCTACGCGCTGAACAAGCTCGACGAAGCAGCAGAGAGCGAAACTTTCGCCCGGCGGCACGCTGAGTATTTCCTGGACCTGTTCGAACGGGCGGAAAGTGAATGTGAGGTAAATCCCGTCGCCGAATGGCTGGCTACCTACGCCCCCCAAATCGACAATGTTCGCGCTGCGCTTGATTGGGCCTCCTCAGCGAACGGCGACAAGGCACTCAGCATCGTGCTCACGATCGCTCTGGTGCCGTTATTGATACGCCTCTCGTTGTTCGGCGAGTGTCGCGAACGCTGCGAGTTGGCCATTGCAGCGCTCGACGAAGCAGGCGACGAGCGCATGCGGATGCAGCTGCTTGCGGCGCTGGGCTGGTCTCTGATGTACGGCGAGGGTCGTGCCCGGGGAGCAGGTCCCGTGCTTGCAACCACGCTTCAGCTGGCAGATCGGCTCAATGACAAGGACCACCGGCTGCGCGCACTTTGGGGCTTGTGCATCGACCAGTTCAACAACGGCGAATTCGGCATGGCACTGGAGTTCGCCCATCGTTTCACGGAAGTCGCGCAACAATCTTCCGATCCAACCGATCTGATGCTGGCCGATCGGCTTATGGCTGTATCACTGCACTATCTCGGCGATCAAAAAGGCGCACGTCATTACATCGACCGTGTCGATGCGAACCTGCATCTGCTGGCCGAAAAGCCCCGGATATTTCCACTCGATCTGAGGATTTCCACGCACTATTTCCGGGCGCGCATCCTGTGGCTCCAGGGCTTCACCGATCAGGCCCTCACACTCGTTACGAAAAATGTCAGCGAGGGACGTGCGAACCGCCATGCCCTGACGTTCTGCAGCGTGCTTGGGCAGAGTGCGTGCCCGATCGCCTATCTCGCCGGCGATCTGGACGCCGCGGAGCGCCACGGGGCGGATCTCCTGGAGCATGCCGAGCGCCATGGAATACGCCCGTGGCGACTCTGGGCGGCCAGTTTCAAGGCCCTCGTCGTCGTCAGGCGCGGTGATCTCGACGCTGGACTGACACGACTGCGCACCGAGCTCAATGAGGCTGGCGATGCCAAATACCTGCCGCGCTTCCTGTTCCTGCAGGGTGAGCTTTCGGCATGCCTCGGCGAGGCCAATGAAGTCGATTCCGGTCGCGCGCTGGTCGAGGAGGCCTTGGCACGATGTCGCAACCGGCAGGAGCAGTGGTATGTCCCGGAGCTCCTGCGGATCAAGGGCGAACTGGCCCTCAAGGACGAGCAATCCTCTTCATACGCGGTCGCCGAACAGTGTTTCGGCGATGCGATGGAGCTCGCGAGGAAGCAGGACGCGCGTTTCTGGGAACTGAGAAGTACTGTAAGCCTTGCACGATTAAGGATCGCGCAAGACCGGAAGGTGGAAGCAAGGCGGCTTCTGACACCGGCACTGAAGTCGCTGGAAGGCGCTCAAATCTCGGATTTGCGGCGGGCCCGAACCTTGCTCGATAGCCTTTCAGCCTGATCTTGCTTGCACCCGTTCGCGCGAGGCCGGAAGTGCACCGCATCAGGCTCATACGCGTCGCCCTGCCCGCCGGTTGCGCCCGCCCATCGAATCTATCGATCTTTCAATGAGATACGCTCCTGCGGTGTACTCGCAAATCCTAACAACTTCTAACGCGCCAAGCCCCCCACATCCCGTCATGGTCAGGCACGACATGGCGGATCCGAAAAAGCATGGCACTTCTTGACGATGCAGTTGCAGCAAGCGGAGGCTTGGCACGCTGGAACGAATTGCAGCGTTTCACCTTGCACCTTTCGATCAAGGGAACGCTGTTTTCGCGCATGGGACAAGCCGGTCAGTTCAAGGACCTGATTGCGGAAGGATCGACGCGGGCCCAGTCCGTGCGCTTCACGGGCCTTACGCGCGGCCAGAAGAGCGGTACCTATCAGCCGGATTCAGTAACGATCGAAAATCTGGATGGGCAGATTTTGCGCACATGGTTGAACCCAGGCCTCGAATTCCTGGATCATGCCAACGATCCGCTCGCCGACGATCTCCATCTGGTTTTCTTCTGCGGCTTCTCGGTCTGGAACTATCTGACAACGCCGTTCCTGCTGGCCCGCCCGGACGTGACAGTCGAAGAACTGCCGCCCTGGAAGGAGAACAACCAGATGTGGCGGCGCCTGCGCGCACTGTTTCCGCAGGACATCGTTACGTTTTCGCGGGAGCAGATCTTCTACTTCGATGAGAACAGCCTGCAAAGACGGTCTGACTACGATCTCTTTGGCACGCGGGTTGCACATTATTCCTGGGCGCATCAGGCATTCTGCAACATCATTGTTCCTACTCTCTGGCGGTCGCTCGAGTTACGCCCAGACGGAACCGCAGTCGCCAAGCCAATCCTGCTCGACGTCGAAGTCTTCGACGCGACGTTTGAATAGCAACGCGTGTTGCCCTCTCCTCACAGATCACGCCTGCCTGCTTGCAACACCTAACAACGCCTAACGAGCCAGCTGCGCCGCTTGGGTGCAGGGTGTGGTTACGGGCAACGGCCGAATGCATGAGCTCGAACGGGATTGCGCCGACAGTTCTCAACAAAGATCAGTAGCGGCGTTTCATTCAACGAACGCAGACACAGGAGACAATCATGAAAGTGCTGATGGTGCTCACTTCCCACGACCAACTCGGTAACACCGGACGGAAGACCGGCTTCTGGCTCGAAGAGCTCGCGGATCCCTACTACGTCTTCAAGGATGCCGGCGCTGATGTCACGCTGGCTTCCCCCAAGGGTGGGCGTCCGCCGCTCGACCCGAAGAGCAACGAGCACGAATTCCGCACCGAGCTCACCCTTCGGTTCGAAGCCGACGAAGAGGCGGAAGCGCAACTTGACAAGACGGTGCGCCTCGACCGCGTGAAGCAGGAAGACTTTGACACCGTGTTCTATCCGGGCGGTCACGGCCCGATGTGGGATCTCGCCGAGGACAATGACTCGGTCAGATTGATCGAATCCTTTCTCGCGGCTGGCAAGACGATCGCCGTCGTGTGTCATTCCACCGGCGCTCTGCGTCATGTGAAGACGCCCGACGGCAGGCCCCTCGTACAAGGCAAGGAAGTGACCGGCTTCACCAACGGCGAGGAGAACGATGTCGGCCTCACCAAGGTGGTACCATTCCTTGTCGAAGACGAGATGCTGAAGCTCGGCGCTGTTTTCTCGAAGACGGAAAACTGGGGAGTCCATGTTGTCAGCGACGGCTTGCTGATCACTGGTCAGAACCCGCATTCCTCAGGTCCGGCCGCGCAGACGCTGATGGCGAAGCTGAAGGAAAATGCCAAGCTGAGAGTAACCGCCCGGGCTTCGTAGACCTGTGGTCGCTGAAGAGGCGCACACTTCGAATTGCGCCTCTTCGCTGCCAGCAAGATCGTCGGCACGCAAAGAACGGGTGTTCTTGAGCTGATTTCCGACGCCATCTCCACAAGAAAGGCCACCCATCATGGACCTACTCGCTTACGCAAAAAACATCTCAAGCCGCATTGAAGCAGAGGCCACGCGCGTCAATGTTCCTGTTGCCGTCTCGATTATCGACATACATGGCAACATCATCCTCAAGCACCGCATGAACGGCGCGCCGGCATTTGCCGCCGACCTTTCGGAGCGGAAAGCCTATACGTCCGCGCTGGTCGGAATTCGAACAGCCGAGATGTCTCCGCTGGTCCAGCCCGGACAACCGCTGTTCCCGATGATGTCGGTATCCGGCGGAAAGTATTTCTCCATGGGCGGCGGAGCGCCGCTCAAGGTCGACGGCCAATTGGTCGCGGGCGTCGGCGTCAGCGGGGGCACCGTTGACCAGGACGTCGAGATTCTGGAAGCAGGGCTTCGCGAGCCTGCGGCCGCGAGCACGCCGGACATGAAGCTTGAAGTCATTGTAATCCCGGTCTTTGACGTCGATCGCGCCAAGCGGTTCTATGGCGATCTCGGCTGGAGACTCGATATCGATTACGCCACGGGAGACGACTATCGGGTGATCCAGTTTACGCCGCCTGGATCCGGATGCTCGATCATCTTCGGCACCAATGTCACAACGGCGGCACCGGGCTCGGCGAAAGGCCTGCACTTGATCGTGTCGGACATTGAGGCCACCCGCTTCGAACTGCTCCGCCGTGGCGTCGCAATCAGCGAGCCATTCCATGACGCCAGCGGCGTGTTCCATCATGCCCTTTCAACAGACCTGCTCAGCGGCCCAAATCCGGAGCGGAAAAGCTATGCTTCATTCGCCTCGCTCAGTGATCCCGATGGCAACGCCTGGGTATTCCAGGAGGTCACTGCGCGGCTGACCGGACATATCGCGCCGGGCGACACCAGCTTCACCCCGGAACTGACGAATGTGGTCAGGGGGACATCAGCCTCCAAGCCCGGTGTCGACACCAGGGACGGTTCGAACGACCTGTCCGGTGCCACTCACTTACTGCAGCCCAAACTCGCGGGAGACTCCTATGTCCAATGAGATCAATCAAGATCGTCGTCGCCTGGTCGGCGCTGCCGCTTTGACCTTTGTCGCCAGCCAGTTCGTGCTTGCCGGTGCGGCCGAAGCCCAGTTGTCCAGGCCGAAGCGCGCCAATCTTGCGCCCGTCAAGCCGGGCACGCATACATCGTTCGCGCCGCTGAAGCAGATCGATGCCGGCGTGCTCAGTATCGGCTATGCCGAAGCCGGTGCGGCGGAAGGGCCTGCGGTGATCCTGCTGCACGGCTGGCCGTATGACATCTACAGCTTCGTCGACGTGGCGCCCCTGCTCGCGGCCGAAGGCTACCGTGTCATCGTTCCATTTCTGCGCGGCCACGGCACCACCCGCTTTCTCTCCGATGCGACCCTGCGTAACGGACAGCCATCGGCGATCGCAACTGATATCATCGCGCTGATGGATGCCCTCAAGATCGAGAAGGCGACCGTTGCCGGGTTCGACTGGGGCGCGCGAACCGCCGACATCATGGCGGCCCTTTGGCCGCAGCGATGCCAGGCGCTGGTCTCGGTGAGCGGGTACCTGATTGGCAGCCAGGAAGCCGGCAAGAAGCCGTTGCCGCCGAAAGCCGAGCTGCAATGGTGGTATCAGTTCTATTTCGCGACCGAGCGTGGCCGGGCCGGTTACGACATGTATCGCCGCGAGTTCGCCAAGCTGATCTGGCAGCTCGCCTCACCGAAATGGAATTTCGATGACGTCACCTTCGAGCGCACCGCAAAGGCCTTCGACAATCCGGATCACGTCGCGATCGTGATCCACAATTATCGCTGGCGGCAAGGGCTTGCCGAAGGGGAAGCCCAATATGACGCGCTTGAGAAGCAACTTGCGGAGGCGCCGGTCATCGGCGTTCCCACCATCACCATGGAGGGTGACGCCAATGGCGCGCCGCATCCTGAACCCGCGGCCTACGCCAGGAAGTTCTCGGGCAAATACGCGCACCGGACCATTACTGGTGGCATCGGGCACAATCTGCCCCAGGAAGCGCCCCAGGCCTTCGCGGAGGCCATCATCGACATTGTCGCTGACAGTTGACGTATCTCGAAGCGGGACCTGCGGGCTGGCCGGTTGCAGCCCGCAGGTTGCCTCGCTGCAGCAAGCGGAGAAC